>JANNSM010000392.1:0-12293 GCA_031402635.1 Bacteroidota bacterium
CTTGAAAATCTCGACACTTTTGTGGGCAATGCGGGCGCGTTTGAGCCGGCGGATCAGCTCTTCAGTTTTGCCGGAAAACATTGAACCGCAGATGGTTTCAATCCATCCTTTTCCCCGGGCACGGGGTTCTCCATGGTTGGCTGGTTCTATGAACACGGTCAGGCTAATGTTAACCTTAAAAAGGAAGCAATGGGAATGAATATATTTACCCGGAAGTCAACGCGCAAAAGTGCAACGGATTCCGGGTTTTGCACGCTTTATTACTCCTTCGCAAATTGATTCCCAATGAATAAATCACTGATAGCGCTCGAAGTCCTGCTCGATAAAATGAACCACCTGTTCCACGATCTCGCTGTCGGTCCAAACGGGGTCAATCCGCTGGAAGTGGATTTGCTCAAACGCTATACCCGGGATTGGTACGAGGCTTTGCTTGATTGGGAACGCAATACCGTGCTGTCTCCCCGCCCTGTTTCGTCCCAGTCGGTTGCCCAAATGATTTCTTCAGCCGCATTGGCTCCTGCAACCCCGCCAACCCCACCAACACCAGCGGCACCAGCCGCATTCATCCCCCCGGTGCCTCCGATTCTGCCGGATCAGGAACAAGCCTCCGGCATTCCCCAGGCGGTCATCCAGCCACCTGCCACAGCCCCGGCAACTGTCCTGGAAACGGACCGCGGATCCAGAACCGACATGGAAATCGGACAGATTCAGACTGCCCGGCCAGCCGGAGACCTGCGAAGGCTGATTGATGTCAATGAGCGTTTTCTTTTTACCAAAGAATTGTTCGGCGGCAATACGGAAAGCTATGGGGAAGCCATCAACCGTTTTAATGAGCTGGGCACTTTAACGGAAGCACTGACTTTTATTGACCAGAAACTGGTGAAACGGTATAACTGGAACCGGGAAAGCAAAGTCGTGCTGCATCTACGCGATATTTTGGAACAGCGCTATCGCTGAGCATCTCCGGTCAGGTCTTCCACAATAGCACGCAGAATCCCCGCCGCCCCGCCCGCACCCGCCCTGACGTAGGCTGCTGCTTTTTCACCCGCGACATTCCCCGCCGCCCCGCCCGCGCCGGCCACCCCGGCCGCCCCAAGTTGCCGGAACCAGGCAATCAGTTCTGCAGGGCTGCGAACAGCGGTAGCTGCGCCGATTTCGATCAGGTCTTTTGCTTCCCTGAATTTTGCGTAACGCGGTCCAAAAGCCAGGGGAAGTCCGTAAACAGCGGCCTCTAGTGTATTGTGAATGCCGGCACCGAAACCGCCGCCGATATAAGCCGCTTTTCCGGTTGAATACAGCGCCGACAGCAGGCCGATTTTGTCCACGATCAGGCAGTCCGCCGCGGCGGGATCTTCGAGAGAAGCAGATGAAATATTTTCCTCTGCCCAAGCCGAATGCCGCAGCACCCTGCCCGGCAGCCTGCCAGCCAGCCTGACGATAGCCGATTCATGAATTTCGTGTGGGGCGATGAGCAATGCCCAGCCATTGGGAATCAATTCTTTTTCGGCCAGATCTGCCAGCAAATTTTCGTCAGCAGCCCAGGTGCTCCCCGCGACCAGCACAGATCGGCCCGCTGCAAATTGCTGAATATGGTCCGGAATCTCCGGTGAAGCGGCGATCTGCAGCACGCGGTCAAAGCGGGTATCCGGGGCTATGGCAACATCCGGAGATTGCATGTCCGGATGTTTTGATAACAAAACAGGGCCAATAAGGGCTGCTGAATCCTGATCCTGACACCAGATCCGCCGGAAACACCGCAGCCCGTTTCGGTGCCAATTGCCCCACGGCCTGAAAAAAACCTGGTCGGGGCGAAACAGCGCGGCAACCAGATAAAGGGGAATGTGATTCATCGCCGCCTGATGCAGGAGATTGAGCCACAAATCGTATTTGACAAAAATGCCCGCAGATGGCTTCAGGATGGCCAGAAACTCACCCGACCGTTGTCTGGTATCGGCGGGAAGATACCAAACGGCATCAGCCCCCGGGTAATTTTTTCTCACGTCAAAACCCGATGGGGAGAAGAAAGTCAATACCAGGCCGTAGCCGGGTAACGCCGTTCGAAGGGCTTCCAGCAGCGGGCGGCCCTGTTCAAATTCTCCGAGGCTGGCGCAGTGCATCCAGATGACCTGAACGGGCAGTTTTGCGCGCTTTTCCCGGATGACATCCAGCAAGCCTTCGCGACCCCTGAGCCACGCGGCGGCTTTGGGAAGAAAGGGGGAAGCCGCCACAATGCCCGCCTCGTAAAGCCGGATACCCAGTTCGTAAGGCCATGGGGGGGGTGGGGGAAGGCGACCATTTCGGGCCTGACCGGCCGTGATCCTGTTGTCAGTTGTAATAATACTGCAGTTTGGGATTTTCGTATATCGGAAGCACCCAGGCCACTTTCAGGGCGGCCTGCACATCCAGCCGGTTGCCGGAGGGCTTTTGGCCGCTGTCCAAATCCACGTCTCGCCGGGGGGCAGTCAAAGCCTCCGTCAATTCCAGACCGACTTTGACATTGAGGAACCGTTCGCTGCCGCTGTACAGATAGCCCACATACTGACGAATAAACAATCCATTGGCGAGCCGGTCATAGCCTTTTTCGTAATCGCCGGTCAACTGGGGCAGGAAATCCTTTTCGAAGTTTAAATCAATCCGATGCTGAAGAAAGCCGAGAGCTCCAAGCAGCACCACGCCGGAATTTGGATTGACAGCACCCAGGCCGGTCACCTTTCCGGCATGAACGGAAAAGCTCCAGCCCCGCATGAACAGGTTGGGAGTGTACTGAAACCCATCGCTGCCGATCAGGTAACCGTTGCTGTTTTTTAAAGGGTCAAGAATAGAATCTTCTCTGACCTGAGAACCGAAATAGAACTGCATTCCCCCGCCTAAAAGCAGGTTGCGGCGGTTTTTAATACTGACCTGCAGGCCGATGTCTGAATGAAATCCGAAACGGTCGGCCAGATCAGCCAACGGCATAACGGCCCCGTATTCCAGTTGCACTAATCCGGCCAGAAGTACTGAATCCGCAACACCGACCCTGGTTTGCGCTGAAAGCAAATGTGCCCAAAACACAAACAGGCTAATCAACAGGCATTTTCGCATTGATTCAAAATTATACCGAAGAAGCGGCTAAGTGCGCGCATCGGGCTATTTTTGTGCCTTCGTTTAAAACAGGCCCCGGCTTTTACCGGCGAATCCGCATTTCACCGGAATTTAATACCAGCGCTATGCATCCTATCCAGATGGTTGATTTACAACGCCAATACCACCGTGACCAGGGGGCGTTTGATTCGGCCATTCAGGGAGTCCTGGATTCTACTGCCTTTGTCAACGGGCCGGCGGTGCGGGAATTTTGCCAGACGCTGGCAGCTTACCTGGACGTTCCCTTCGTGCTGCCTTGCGCCAACGGGACCGATGCCCTGCAGATTGCCCTGATGGCGCTTGACGTGCAGCCGGGCGATGAGGTCATTACGGTTCCTTTCACATTTGTGGCCACGGTGGAAGTGGTAGCGCTGCTGGGGCTGCGCCCGGTTTTCATTGATGTGGATCCGCATACCTTCAACATGGATCCCGCTCTTCTTGAAGCGGCGATTACACCCAGGACCCGAGCCATCATTCCCGTTCACCTTTTTGGCCAGACCGGAGATCTTAAGCCGATTCTTGACATTGCCAAACGCCATGGCATTGCTGTCATTGAAGACAATGCCCAGGCCACCGGATCGGACTACCGGTCGGGCAGCGGAAAGACGGTTAAGGCAGGTACGCTGGGTACTATTGGAACCACTTCGTTCTACCCGACAAAAAATCTTGGCTGCTGGGGAGATGGGGGTGCGCTTTTTACCAGCAGCCCGGAGCTCGCGGCGCGCATTAACACTATTACCAACCACGGTTCAACCCGCAAGTACTACTACGATTCCATCGGGGTGAATTCGCGGCTGGACAGCCTGCAGGCGGCCGTGTTGTCGGTCAAACTTGACCATCTTGACGAATACAATCGCCGCCGCATCGCTGCGGCGGATTTCTATGATCAGCAATTCAAGGATCTGGCCGGTGTAACTATCCCTTACAGGGCGCCGTACTCCACCCATGTATTCCATCAATACACCCTGAAAGTGGGTCAGGGGCGGCGCGATGAACTCCGCACTTTTCTGGAAAAACGAAACATCCCTTCCATGGTCTATTATCCGGTTCCCCTGCACCTGAGTGCAGCCTACCGGACTTATGGTTATGCTCCTGGTGATTTTCGTGTTTCAGAAACGCTGGCGGAAGAAGTGATTTCCCTGCCTATGCATTCTGAACTTGATCATGAACAACTCCAATACATTACCCAAACCCTCCATGGCTTCTTCGCTTTACCACGGTAGTATGAATATTGCAGTCATCGGCACGGGATACGTCGGGCTGGTTACCGGCACTTGTTTCAGCGAAACCGGCAACAACGTCATTTGCGTTGATATTGATGCCGATAAAGTCCGCCGGATGCAGGAGGGCCAGATCCCAATTTACGAGCCTCATTTGGATGCGATTTTTGAGCGAAACATCAAACAGGACCGCCTGCAATTCACTACGGATTTAGCCGCAGCGGTAAAAAACGCCCAGGTCATTTTCCTGGCGTTGCCGACGCCTCCGGGTGAAAATGGCTCCGCTGATCTGCGCTATGTGCTCGGAGTGGCCGAAGAGTTGGGTCGCCTGATTGATGATTACAAAGTCATCGTTGACAAAAGCACCGTTCCCGTCGGCACGGCAGAACGGGTAACCGCCGCCATTGCCAAAAACGCGAAGGTGGAGTTTGACGTGGTTTCCAACCCGGAGTTTCTGCGTGAGGGCTTTGCCGTTGATGACTTCCTCAAACCGGATCGCGTCGTGATTGGCACCTCCTCCGAGCGGGCCCGGCGCGTGATGTCCGACCTCTTTAAACCGTTTGTGCGCCAAGGCAATCCGATCATTTTTATGGATGAGCGCTCGGCCGAACTTACCAAGTATGCCGCCAACGCCTTTCTGGCCACCAAGATTACATTCATGAACGAGATCGCCAACTTCTGCGACCTCGTCGGAGCCGATGTGGACAAAGTCCGCATTGGAATTGGATCGGATACGCGGATCGGCAAGCGCTTCCTTTTTCCCGGAATCGGATTCGGGGGAAGTTGCTTTCCCAAAGACGTAAGTGCACTGGTGAAATCCGGCAATGACGCCGGGTACCACTTTCAGGTTATTGACGCGGTTCTGAAAGTGAATGACCGGCAACGGGTGATCCTGGTCGAAAAAATCATACGGCACTACGGGGGGAATATCCGGGGCCGAAAGTTTGGGCTGTGGGGCCTTGCCTTTAAAGCAGACACCGATGACATCCGCGAAGCGCCGGCATTGTACATGATTGACGCCCTCATCCGGGCGGGTGCCAGCATTGTTGCTTTTGATCCGGAAGCAATGGCAAATGTTCAACGCCAGATCGGAGATCAGATCGGATATGCTGAAAATCCATATGAGGCGCTGGAAGGCGCCGATGCGCTGATCATCGCTACTGAGTGGTCTGTTTTTCGCACCCCGGATTTCAAGCGCATGGAATCCCTGCTGAAGGAAAAAGTTATCTTCGACGGGCGCAATCTCTACGAAGTGGAGCAGTTTGCTGGTTCCGGTTTTCACTATGAAAGCATCGGGAGGCAGTGCGTTCAAGCGGAAAACTGACTATGAAAAGGGTATTGATTACCGGTGCTGCAGGATTTCTGGGTTCTCACCTGTGTGACCGTTTCAACCGTGAAGGGTATTCCGTTATTGGGATGGATAACCTGATCACCGGTGATATGCGCAACATCGAACACCTGTTGCCGCTTCCGGAATTTGAATTCTATCACCACGACGTATCGCGCTATGTCCACATTCCCGGAACGCTGGATTATATCCTCCATTTTGCGTCGCCGGCAAGCCCGATTGATTACCTGAAAATCCCGATTCAAACCCTGAAGGTAGGCTCGCTGGGAACGCATAACCTGCTAGGCCTTGCCAAAGCAAAAGGCGCGAGAATCCTTGTTGCTTCAACATCAGAAGTTTACGGCGACCCGCTGGTTCACCCGCAAAATGAAGACTATTGGGGCAATGTCAATCCCATTGGACCTCGCGGAGTTTACGACGAAGCCAAGCGCTTTCAGGAAGCCATCACCATGGCTTACCATCGGTTTCATGGCGTTGAAACCCGGATTGTGCGCATTTTCAATACCTATGGCCCGCGAATGCGGCTCAACGATGGCCGTGCGCTTCCTGCCTTTATCGGCCAGGCGCTGCGGGGTGAAGACCTCACCGTCTTCGGCGATGGCAGTCAAACCCGTTCTTTCTGTTATGTAGATGACCAGGTTGACGGAATATTCCGTTTGCTGATGTCAGACGAAGTGCAACCCATCAACATCGGCAACCCGGAGGAAATCACCATCATGCAGTTTGCCGAAGAAATCCTGAAACTCACGGGCAGTCATCAGAAAATCGTTTGCAAACCCCTTCCCATGGACGATCCCAAGCAGCGCAAACCGGATATCACCCGGGCCCGCGAGTTGCTCGGCTGGTCGCCCAAAGTTAGCCGGGAAGTTGGTCTGGCCAAAACCTATGCGTATTTCAAATCCCTGCCCGAACACGAACTGTACCGGCAGGCTTCGGATTTCAAGGACTTCATTCACGCCTGATTTAACACACGATACCCAATCATTCACCGGCTGAAAGCAGAACCCGCAAAATGGAAAAAGATGGGTATCAGGCTCACGAAACGGCAGTTATAGACTCGGGTTGTGTCATTGGGGAAGGCACCAGGATCTGGCATTTCAGCCATATTATGCCGGGCTGCAGGATCGGTAAAAATTGCAACCTCGGACAGAATGTTGTGGTATCTCCCGACGTCATTCTGGGTGATAATGTAAAAGTCCAGAACAATGTTTCCATTTACACCGGAGTGATTTGCGAAGACGACGTTTTCCTGGGTCCCAGCATGGTGTTCACCAATGTCCTCAACCCGCGTTCAGCCGTCGTGCGCCGTGGGCAGTACTCCCGCACCACCGTCAGGCGGGGTGTGTCTATCGGTGCCAACGCCACCATTGTTTGCGGCCATGACATCGGTTGTTTTGCATTTATCGGAGCGGGTTCCGTGGTCACCCGCGATGTGCCCGCTTACGCACTGGTCATCGGCAATCCGGGCCGGCAGGTTGGGTGGATGAGTGAATTCGGGCATCGGTTGGAATTTGACGCGCTGGGGTTTGCTACCTGCCCGGAAAGCGGAGAGCGCTATCAACTCAAAAACGGCGAAGTTGCCAAAACGGGAACCTGAAACCTGCAATTACAAAGACTTGTTTGCGCTATTTATGTTCGTTAATTCTGCTGATCAACTGTCAACTTCGAGGAAGAAAAATCATGTATCAGGAACTTGTAAAAAAAGATAAAACGCTGGCCGTAATCGGGCTGGGTTATGTCGGCTTGCCAATCGCGCTGGCTTTTTCCCGCAAAATCCGGGTCATCGGATTTGATATTTCTTCGCCCCGCGTAGAAATGATGAAAAAGGGAATTGACCCTTCCAACGAACTTTCAAAAGAAGATTTTGAGGGTTGCGATATCACCTTTACGGCTGATCCGGAAGATCTTCGGGCGGCATCGTTTTTTGTGGTTGCCGTTCCCACACCGGTGGATCTGCACCGCGTCCCTGACCTCAGTCCACTGCTTAAAGCCAGCGAAACGCTGAGCCGGGTAATCAAGCGCGGCGACTACGTGGTTTACGAGTCCACCGTTTATCCGGGCTGCACCGAAGAAGACTGCCTTCCGGTTCTGGAACGGGGTTCCGGATTGACGCTGGGGAAAGATTTTAAACTGGGGTATTCACCGGAAAGAATCAACCCGGGAGATACCGTGCACACGCTCTCCAACGTGGTCAAAGTTGCCTCGGGTTCTGACCCTGAAGCCGCTGAAGAGATTGCCAAAACGTATGAACTCGTGGTTCTGGCGGGAGTGCATCGCGCACCGTCCATCAAGGTGGCCGAAGCGGCAAAAATTATTGAGAACACCCAGCGCGATTTGAACATTGCGCTGATGAATGAATTGTCGAAAATCTTTGACAAGATTGGCATCAACACCTACGATGTTCTCGAAGCAGCTGGCACGAAGTGGAACTTCCTGAAATTTCAGCCCGGTCTGGTTGGCGGACACTGTATCGGCGTGGATCCCTACTACCTGACCTATAAGTCAATGGAATTGGGTTATACCCCGCAGATCATTCTCAGTGGCCGCCGGGTCAACGATGCCATGGCGGCCTATGTGGCCCGCCGTACGGTTCAATTCATGCTGGCTTCCGGCGCCAACGCAAAGGATGCCCGGGTTCTGGTCATGGGCGCAACCTTCAAGGAAAACGTGTCGGATATCCGCAACTCTAAAGTGGCGGAAGTGGTGCAAACCCTTCATGAATTTCAATTTCACGTAGATGTGGTAGATCCCCATGCCGATCCGGAAGAGGTTAAACACGAATACGGATTTTCTTTGCAGCCCGAAATCAATGGAAAATATGATGCCGCGATCCTGGCGGTCAGCCACCGGGAGTATCTTGGACATGATGAAGCCTGGTTTCAGACCTTCTTAAAAGAAGGAGGAACTCTGGTTGATATCAAAGGGCTTTACAAAGACAAAATACACGGCCTTAAATACTGGTCACTTTAATTTTACCGATATAATCACCGGATTGCCGGCGTTCACCAAGGCAGAAAAAAAGTTACGATATGCAACAATCCCTGCTCATCACCGGCGGTGCCGGATTTATCGGTTCGCATGTTATCCGGCGCTTTCTCAGCACTTTTCCCGGGTACCGTATGGTCAACCTGGATAAGTTAACCTATGCCGGCAACCTGGAGAATCTTTCGGATGTGCAGGATCACCCGGATTATGTTTTCATCAAAGGTGATATTGCCGACGAGGTTCTGCTGAATAATCTTTTTGACACTTATGATTTTCAGGGGGTAATCCACCTCGCCGCAGAATCTCACGTTGACCGGTCCATTGCCAGCCCCATTGAGTTTGTGAAAACCAATGTGGTGGGAACGGTTTGTCTGCTCAATGCCGCAAAAACGAAATGGGGGCCGTCATTTGAAGGGCGTCGCTTCTATCATGTTTCCACCGATGAAGTTTATGGCAGCCTTGGTGAACATGGACTGTTTACGGAGCAGACACCCTATGATCCGCGTTCACCATATAGCGCTTCCAAAGCTTCCAGCGATCATTTCGTAAGGGCCTGGTACCACACCTATGGACTTCCCGTGGTGATTTCCAACTGTTCCAATAACTACGGCGCCAACCAGTTTCCGGAAAAACTGCTTCCCCTGGCTATTCACAACATTTGCCACCGCAGGCCGGTACCCGTTTATGGCGATGGCAAATACACCCGCGACTGGCTCTGGGTTGAAGATCATGCGCGGGCCATTGACGTGGTTTACCGCAAAGGGGAAACGGGGCAAACCTATAATATCGGCGGTTTCAATGAATGGCAGAATATTGACCTGATCCGCACCTTGTGCCAGATTATGGACCACAAGTTGAAACGTCCCGCAGGTGATTCGGCCGGCCTGATCACCTTTGTCACCGACCGGCCCGGACACGATAAACGCTACGCCATTGACGCCTCCCGCATCGCTTCTGAACTGGGCTGGAAACCTTCCGTGACGTTTGAGCAAGGGCTGGAGAAAACGGTGGAATGGTACCTTACCAATGAAGAGTGGCTTAACCATGTTACCTCCGGAGCTTACCAGGAATACTACACGGAACAGTATGCCAGCCGATGAATTCCTGGATAGACAGGATCAGGTCGGGATTCAAAACTTCACCACCCGAAAGGGCAGTTGGCAGCCTTGTCGCGGATATGCACGCCCACTGGATTCCGGGCATTGATGACGGTGTTCGCGACATGGACGAATCGTTGAACCTGTTGCGCGGAATGGCTGCTCTGGGCTATACTGGTTGTATCGCCACACCGCATATCATGTCAGACTATTACCGCAACTCACCGGCGATCATCCGCGCCGGCCTGGATGCGGTCAGGTTGGAAGCGAAGCGGCACGGTATTGCGCTGCAACTGGAAGCCGCAGCCGAATACTACCTCGACGAAGGGTTTTTTTCCCTGATTGAAGCGGGTGATCTGCTCACTTTCGGGAAGAATTTCCTGCTGTTCGAATTGTCTTATATCAACCGCCCCAACAGCCTTCAACAAGCCATTTTTTGTGTCCAGACTGCGGGCCTGCAGCCGGTTCTTGCTCACCCCGAACGATATCCTTACTTCTCTAACGAGAAGGATCTCTCCCCGTTTCGCGAGTTGGTTGAGCAGGGTGTTCTGTTGCAGCTCAACCTCGGTTCGCTGACCGGACAGCACGGTCCCTATGCCCGCCACACGGGACGGGAACTTGTTGATGCGGGACTGATATCTTTTGCGGGCTCGGATCTGCACCGGCCTGAACAACTGGCTGATCTGGGAACGGTCCAGACGGATCGCTGGTTTCACAAACTTCTCGACAGCGGCAGGCTGCTGAATTCTTCCCTTTTTTCGCGGATTACCTGATCAAATTCCGACTGACTACATCAGAACCCCAGACTTATGCCCTTTGAGACCACACCGATTCCCGGCTTACTGATCTTTGAACCCCGGGTGTTTGAAGACCAGCGGGGCTATTTTTTTGAGAGCTACAACCAGTCGCTTTTTAAGGAACAGGGCATTGAGCCCGAGTTTGTCCAGGACAATCAGAGCCGCTCATCTCGTGGCGTTTTACGTGGCCTGCACTACCAGCTAAACCCCTTCGCCCAGGACAAACTGGTTCGCGTGCTGAGCGGAGAAGTTTTTGACGTGGCTGTTGATTTGCGGCGCGGATCGCCTACGTTCGGGAAGTGGCACGGTGATTTCCTTTCTGCGGAAAACAGGCGACAGATGTTTGTTCCCGCGGGCTTTGCTCACGGATTTATTGTCTTGAGTGAAACCGCCGAGTTCTTTTATAAATGCACAGCGTTTTACCACAAAGAAAGCGAGCGCGGCATCCGGTTTGACGAGCCAGCTTTTGGGATTGACTGGCGGCTTCCGGCCTCCCAATTATTGATTTCCGATCGGGACACAAATTTACCTGGCCTGGAAGAAGCAGAATATAATTTTACCTATCATGGCTAACGATTTGGGTGCAGGTCGAAAAATTTTGGTCACCGGGGCAAACGGCCAGTTGGGAACAGAACTTCAGTTATTGTTGAGTGCTGACGAAGCGCTGTTTACCGATGTTGAAGAACTTGATATTACCGACCGTTCAGCGGTTGCCAATTTCTTTTCCGGGAACATCATCGGCATCTGCATCAATGCGGCGGCTTATACCGCCGTTGACAAGGCCGAGTCGGAATCCGAAACCGCTTTCCGCATCAATGCCGAGGGTCCGTGGCGACTAGCCCAAGCCTGCGAAAAAGCCGGAGCGCTGATGCTCCACATTTCCACCGATTTTGTTTTTGACGGCCGGTCATCAACACCCTACAGCCCGGAGCAGCCGGTGTCTCCCTTAAGCGTTTACGGACAGAGCAAAGCAGAAGGCGAGAGCCGCGTACTTCAGGCCTGTTCCAGAGCCATCGTAGTGCGTACTTCGTGGCTCTATTCCCAATGGGGAAACAATTTTGTCAAAACGATGCTCCGGCTCGGGGCGGAGCGAAACGAAATCGGCGTGGTAAGCGATCAGCACGGGTCTCCGACCTGGGCCCGGGATCTGGCTGGCGCGTTGGTCAGCGTGATCCGTTCGGACCTGAATGAGGCCGATTACGGGATTTATCATTACGCCAACACCGGACAGACCACCTGGTACGGTCTTGCTGTAGCCACGATGCAAATGGCCGGGCTTTCGTGCGTGGTAAACCCGATTGGTACTGCCGATTACCCAACGCCGGCCCAAAGGCCAGCCTGGTCCATACTGGACACCTCCCGAATGAGCAATCGCTTTGGTCTGGTCATCCCACAGTGGGAAGACAGTTTAAGGGAATGCTTAACTTTGCTGCTCAAATAAAAATTTGATGCTCGATAAAATTGATATTCAGGATATTATAGCCATTGCCCGGGATGCCGGCAAAGCTATCATGCGCATTTATGACACGGATTTTGGGGTTGAAGACAAAGCCGACAAATCGCCCCTGACCGCCGCCGATCGCGAATCAAACGCCGTCATCATAGCTCACCTGCAGGCCACCTATCCGCAGATCCCCATTATTTCGGAAGAGAACAAAGAAGTGCCCTATGCTGACCGCTCAGGTTGGGATTGGTTCTGGCTCGTAGATCCGCTCGACGGAAC
>JANNSM010000393.1:0-2349 GCA_031402635.1 Bacteroidota bacterium
CGGCGATTTCGCTGGTGCTTTCGCCCAGATCGTAAAGGTGCAGAATCCGCTCACGCACCGGAACCGGAATGGCTTTCATGCCAAAACCCTGCCACATCAACAGCCACTTTTAAAGCTACATCATTTATGGAAACGCTCTAAATATCAGTATGACAATCTTACCCACGTCACGAACATCGTGCATTACAACGGGGCCAGCCAAATTCTGGCTTCGTATCAATACACCGTGGCGGCGGACGGTCAGCGAATGAGCGTGCGCGAAACACGGCGGGAAAGCGGCGGCACTTATTCCACAAACCAGATTGCGTGGACGAACGATGCGTTGCGCCGACTGGTGAGGGAAACGTGCATTTCGACGTTATCCGGAGCGAGCTACACCAACGCCTACGTCTATGATCTGGCGGGCAACCGGTTGTGGAAGACGAATGTGTTCGGACTGGGGACGGAAGTGATCGCCTGCAGCTACAACACGAACGATCAATTGGTGGTGGAAACCTCCAGCATGGCCGGGGCGTTTACCAATTGGTATGACACCAATGGGTCGCTGACCAATCGCACTTCAGCCACAGAGACGAACTGGTATTCGTACGATTTGGAAGGCCGGTTGACAGGCGCGACGATCAAGCGGAGCGAGGCAGGCCAGTCCCTGCAGCAAACTAACCGGTATTTCTATAACGCGGCCGGTATCCGGGTCCGCGCGGAGTTGTCGCGGTCGGTGAACGGGGGCGCGGCGGTTAACGAGACGAATGTCTTTTTAAATGATTCGCAGAACTTAACTGGGTTCAGCCAGGTGCTTGAGGAATTGCCGGCGGCTGGCGCAGCGCCCACAGCCACTTATACACTCGGCGGTCAGGTGTTGTCACAGGAGAAGGGCGGCACTGTGTCGCATTTGCTGGCCGATGGGCAGGGTTCCACCCGGTTGCTCACGGATGTGGGCGGTGCCATCACAGATCGCTACACATTCGATGCCTACGGTTCGGCCTTGGATTTCCAACCGGGTGTCATCAACCCAACCCGGACCAAGATTCTCTTTACGGGAGAACAACACGATGCGGGACTTGGGCAATACTATCTGCGGGCGAGATACTACAATCCTGCGGTCGGACGGTTTGGCACCCGCGACGCGGTGGAAGGAACTCTGACAGACCCGCTGAGTTTGCACCGGTACGCCTACACGCAGAACAATCCCGTGAACATGCGGGATCCAAGCGGGAATGAATCGTTGGCCAGCGTGACCATTGCCTCGTCCATCGCCCCAACGCTGGGCCGGATCAGCGGCTTTGCTTACGACAAACTGAAACAGATGTTGCTGACCGAGAGCGAGAGTGCCGCGCAAGGCATCGGCGGGATGGAAAGCGGTGAAGCCAGTTCGGATACCGCGACCATCATCATTCATGGAGTCGAAGGGCTTTCGTCTTCCGGCGGGCACAAGCAAGGATGGTCACAACCGTTCCAGGATCGGCTAACTGACAGTGGGAGGACTTATGCAGGATCGCCTCTTCAGCACGACTTCTATGAATTCAATTGGGGTGGATTTAGCCCCAACATGAACGGCCTCGTTGTCGTCGGTTTCGCCACCGTCAAAAGCGTGCACCAGATGGCGTTTGTGCATCTGCACATCGCACAAACCTTGATCTGGATGAAGGGCTATTCTGATATGAATGTGATCAGCCACAGTTGGGGCACGACGTTGGGCTATGATTTGCTTAACACCGGCGGTATTGAAATGAAGCACTGGGTAACAATGGGATCGCCTCTAAACCACGATATCGGCAAGCCGGTGTGGAATGCCGGGTCGTGGATCAATGCTTACTCCTACAATGACCCGGTGTGTTTTTTCGACATGTACCCAACCGGATTTGGTGGTAACTGGGTTCCGACCTATGCGCCGCGTTTGGGCTCAGGTTTGATTGGACACCCAGCCGTTGACATTCCCGTTGACATCACCGGGAACGGCTTCTTTGAGCATGGTGCGTATTGGAATAGCAAGCTCGCAATTGACGCCATTCGAATTGGCTTGGAGTAGAATTATGGAAACCATCCATTTTACCATCTTAGCCGCTTTATTGACCATTTCAGGCTGTAAAAGGGCCACTGATTTAGATACAAATCTTTGGTCAAAATCCGAACCAGTAGCAAAGACTCGGGATTCGTTATCTACAGGCTTCTCTCTGTATTCCTGGAATCGGTCGGTTGCTGCAATCGGGGGAGAAAATGGATCGTTTGCGGTTCGTTTGCTCAAAGATGGCGGAGAAGGATGGCTAAATGGTCCGGGGCCCGATTCTAGTTGGTTGCCAATGGACTGCGATCCGGTAACCCAAAACGTTTTGGTTACAAGGGGCGTGCTTC
>JANNSM010000394.1:0-4354 GCA_031402635.1 Bacteroidota bacterium
GTGACGAGTGCTGCGTGAATGTCACGTCAAACGTTGCGCTATGCTTTCTTTGCCTTAAACGCGGGGACACTTCCGGAAGGGTCCCCGCTTTTTTTTAACCGGTACAATATTCCGGACCATTCATCCAATTTTTCTGCAATGACAGGAGATACTCAGAGCGCCCCTGGCAACGGGTTTACCTACCTGGTTAATGCTGCGGATCTGGCCAAAGAGGCCGGAATTTCTTCTGCCCGTCTTGCGACGCGCCTTGAATCAACGGACCTTCTTCACAAAGCCGGCGGACGAACAGGAATTTATCCGGAATCCGCGAGAAGAATTCTTCAGGAGAGTGGGCGGCGTTTTCCGTTTCGGGTAATTGCCTGCGCCAACCTCAAAGGGGGAATAGGCAAGACAACTTCTGCGCTGGCCCTTGCCACCCGAGCCGCAAGTCTGGGATATCGGACGGTGGTCATTGACCTCGATCCGCAGGCATCGGCCAGCCTTGCCCTTGGCGTGGAACCCGCTGAAGATGATGCCATTTTTTATGACCTCTGGTCCAAGCCGGCAGATTATCTTCCTGCGGCACTTTACGAGATCCAGCCGGGTCTCTCACTGCTGCCGTCATCGCTCGAAAACAGTCTTCTGGATTCCAGCCTGCTCAACCCCACGCTGCAAAAGAATGCCGTGCGGGAAGTGACGCTGGTGATGCGTCAGGCGGGTTTTGATCTGGTCATTCTCGATTGCCCGCCTTCACTCGGGGCGGCAACCATCTCCGCGCTAAGTGCCGCGCACCGGCTGATTATCCCGGTCGGTCCGGACGCGTTTTCCTTCAAAGGCCTTTCGCTTACCTTTTCGGAACTGGATGCCATCACCGACACTTTTAACCTGAAAACACCTCAGCGCAGCGTGTTGCTCATCCGCTACGATCAACGGGAAACGGTTTCCCGGATTGCCCTGGAACGCTTGCAGCGCGAGTATGGAAAATTTTTAGCACCCCGTCCAATCCGCAGCAGCAGTCTTTTTGGCAAAGTACTGGAGAACCGTACCACCCTTTTCTCCGGATTCCGGCATCATCCGGCTCGGGAAGACTATGAAGTGTTTATTCGAACCATTCTGGAATGAACGGTTGTTCACTTATTGAAGATTACTTCCGGACAGAAAAATAAAAACATGAATACTCCATCGTCCCCCCGCCCCCCGGTCAACCGGAGCCGCCGCCGTTTGTATGAAAGCGGGTTGTCAGCAACGGAAGGCGCATTTCCCCCGGAAAATCAGCCGCAGCTTTCCGATGAAGAGCCTGACCTTATAGACAATTTAATTGCACCCCCGGAAGCAACGGAAGGCCCTGTCCTGGTCCTCCCGCCTGCCCGTGTTTTGCACCTCTTGCGAAAGCGACCGGTCAGTAGTGCGGTGCCGGAACGGCCAACTCATGCAAGGCGTGAGCAGGCCTTGACCCTGATTCAAAAATTTCGCAAAAGGGCTATCCGTGGGGCCATGATTCCCCTTCCCGGACTTGATCTTGCGTTGATTGCCCGGCTTCAGCGAAAGATGCTCCGGGAACTGGCAGACCTTTACGGGATGTCCCTGACGGAAGAAGGTGCGCGGAGTTTGACGGATTATTGGATTCAGGGGTATGATTTGTTCACCGCAGGAGGCAGTTTTCTGGGCTCGGCAGCCAAGTGGATTCCTCTCGTGGGATCAGTTGCCGGCGCAACTTCCGTGGCGGTTTCCGCAGATGCGAGCACCCGGGACATCGGGCTGGCTTTCTTAAACCATGTTGACCGGCCTGAAGACGAAGAGAACTGATCCTGACGTTTTCAGGCCCATCAGTTTTTTAGACTCCCCGCTTGCGCAACTCCCTTTTTCAGCAGGGGAACATCCAGAGAAATGTTCTCATCTCCCGGTTGGTAAGGAACATAAGTTACAATAAACTGAAGCATTTCGTCCACCGTGCGCATGGAGCCTTCCGCAGGTTCCCTCACGGTTTGGGGCGGGTCGAATGGATTGTCTGGATTATCCGGTGTGTTGTCCATAACCCCTTCTACGTAAATAGTTGTGCCGGCCTTCAGGGGCAACATCTTTTCAAACGTGTAGAAATATTGCCAGCGGAAATTCCAGTCGGGAATCCGGATGAGAGGCAACGTGTCGCCCGCCGAAGTGACGGCGTAGGCCAGAAAACTTTTCCCCAAAAGATGCATGTGCGGATTGATTGTGAGCAGGGAAATATCCTGGGGCAACGTAAACTGCGTGCGAAAGGTCATCACCGCATTCGGGGGTACAATCAAGGGCGGTTCGATCGGAGTTCCACTTTCGCCAAAAGTTCCCATCATAAACTCGTAGCTGGGTCTTGACGGTGGCGCGGATGCGAAAAAAATATTGAACCGGCTTTCATCGGTTAACGGTGCTGACGAAGGTCCATAGTGCATGTCGTTGATAAAGAAGGCACCTTCCTTGGGCATGCGAAAACCTCCGATTCCCTCCGGATAAGCAGTGTGCTGCACCCCGGGGAGATAATTGCAAACCATTCGCGTCAATTCGGGCCAGCTACCGTCATCGTTGAGGTTGTCCATTTTTCGCTGAACATCAACGGCAGGGGCATCCAGGTCGGTCGGGATGATTCGCATTCCGCCGAAAACATTGGTTTTGTCACCCTCGCGGTAGCTGATCAGGTTGGCATTCATGTGATGGACCACCAGCCTTTCGCCCGGAACAAACTCAATAGCTCTAACAAAAGTGTCCTGTGCCAGGCGAAACGGAATTTTCATTAGAAGAAACCGATCCCGACCATCACCCGGAATTGCAAAAGGTGGAAAATAGAGCACCAAATCGGGTTCGCCGAGATTGGAGGAAGAAGGAAAATAGCCGGGAAAAATCCGGTGGGAAGTGTCGCCAATGGGCGCTCCGGCATCTACCCATTGTGCGAGGCGTTCAATTTGCCGGTCTGTCAATGTTTTTTCCCGCAGAAAATGACGGTAGCCGGGATCGGCCGGCCAGGGGGGCATGACGCGCTTGCCGGTGACCAGTTTGATCATTTTCGTCCGCTTCCTGATGTCCTCGTAACGCGCCATGGCGAAAGGGCCGCTGCCCCCTTCGCGATGGCAGGGGGTGCAGTTTTCGTAGATCAGTGTGGCGATTTCGGGAAAAAATACGGGGATGCTGTCCGTTGATAATGACTTACCTGTTCCGGCTGAGCGGGACCCGTTAGATGAACAGGAGTTCAAAAAAATGGCCGGCAACAGGGCGGTCAATAAAATGCCGAAAACGGATGTCAGCAGGGTAGGAGTGGTTCTCACAGAATGACAACAAATATCCGGACTTGCGGGATTATTCCGGAATTATTCAATGAGACAACCGACCGGCTTTGTGCGGGCTACCGGAGGCGAAAGTCCTTTTTCCATAGCCTGAAGTGCATCGCGGAGATAGTGTTCGGTAGGTTTTAGCCGTTTTTGCCCGACTTCATAAGCCCAGTTGTCAATGCTGCCCTGGTAAAAAATCTGTCCGTTTTCGTCCAGCAGCAATGCCTCCGGAGTTGTCCCGGCGCCCAGGTCGTGAATCAATTGATACTCCGGGTCCAGGACCATCGGGAAATCCAGTTGAAACCGGCTGCAGTATTTGCGGATTTCCGATTCAGAAAAAAAGTTGCCGGGGAAAACACCGACAAAACGAAAACCGCGCGCTCCATATTCTTCCTGCAGGGTCCGGAAGGTATAGGCGTAATCAAGACACAATGGGCATTCCGGAGAGAGGATAAACAACACCGTGGCCGAATCCCGGTTAAGCCTTGACGATTCAAACCTCGAACTGTCCAGCCGGATTAAGGACATGGAGGCAACCCCGGTGGCGACTTTGCTTTTGCCGGCATTGTGCTGGATGCCTGAATTTTCCGCGGTTGAGGGTTCGCTGCCGCTGCCGCAGCCTGAAAAAAATAAAAGACCTGCCAGCAGAATCATCGTCCCGAAAAGTACCGGGGCAAGAGGTTTCCGCATTGAATGGTAGAACATAGCTCAAAATTACGCGGATCTGCTCCAGAAAAGGCTCCATGGACCCAACGTCAGTATTGGTGTAAAACCTCAGACGTTGCCATGTTGATCAGGCACCGGCCGGCAGGGTGAAGAAAAAGGTGCTTCCGCTCCGGAGTTCTGACTCAACCCAAATATTGCCCTGGTATTGACGGACTATCCGCTTGGTGATAGCCAGACCCATGCCGCTTCCTTCAAACTGGTCCCGATCGCCAACACGCTGAAACAAACCAAAAATGCGGTCGTTATAATCTGCTTCAATCCCGATTCCGTTATCCTGAAATTCAACGACAAGCCCAATCCGGAAGTCCTGATTTCCTGCTCCAGGCAGGGAGAGTTTTACCGCTTTTCTTTCC
>JANNSM010000395.1:0-6873 GCA_031402635.1 Bacteroidota bacterium
ACCGGAGTCCGTGCGGGATTTCCCGGCCGGATGAAAAGCGGTGCAGCCTGTGCGGGCTGCGCCGCTTTTGTTTGTCGGACGTAACTTGTGGTGATGTCTGTGCCCAACACTTCTCCCAATCTTCGCCGCAGCGCAAAGGCCTCTTCCTCCGCCCCGGTCGGCGTATGCGAAATACCCTTATGGCGAACGATCCGCGATGCTCCGCTTGCGGTGCGGGATCCGGTGACCTGGTTCAGCCGGCTCAACCGACAATACGGTGATACTTTTTTTCTAAGGGTGCCCAACGGTCAGCGACTGCTGCTAACCGCTTCGCCCACACTCATCCGCCATGTGCTGCAGGGAAATCACCGGCAGTACGGCAAAACCTGGATTCAGACCAAGCTTCTGGCCGGTTCCCTGGGCCAGGGCCTGCTCACCAGTGAAGGCGAGTACTGGTTGCGGCAACGGCGCCTGATTCAACCGGGTTTTCACCGTGAAAAACTGGCTTCTCTCGCCGCGGGAATGCAGGACGAACTGGAACGGTCCAACGGCGAGTATGATGAAATTGCCCGCTCCGGCAAAACGGTGGATTTGCTCGGCCTGATGATGCGCCTGACCTTCCGGATTGTATCCCGATCGCTTTTTTCAACGGACGTTCCCCCTGCAGAACTGGATGGTGTTGAACATGCGGTCACAGAAATTCAGCACCACCTGGTCATCACCGTCCGCCGGCCCTGGACCATTCCGTGGCGGAAAATAAGCGGCGAATTTCGCCGGGCAGCCGCACTGAAAGACACGGTTGACCTGATGTTGTACCGCATTATTGATGAAAGGCTCGACAGCGGATCAAAGGGACATGATTTGCTGGACATGCTGGTAGATGCCCGCTACGAAGACAGCGGAACCGGGATGACCCGCCAGCAACTCCGCGATGAAACGCTTATTCTTTATGCGGCGGGTCATGAAACTTCAGCGAATGCCATGACCTGGATGCTCAACCAGGTAGCCCGGCATCCATTAGTGGAATCGCGGTTGCTCCAGGAATCGGCCTCCGTGCTGGGTGAGCGCCGACCCGGTATTGCCGATTTGCAGCAACTTCCATTTTCCCGCATGGTGGTTCAGGAGAGTCTTCGCTGTTACCCGCCGGCCTGGGCAACAGACCGGATCAGCAAAACCCGGGATCAAGTTGAGGGAATAACCATTCCGTCAGGACAGGTTATCCTGCTTTTTTTCTACGGTGCGCATCACCATCCCGACTATTGGACTAACCCCGGAGAGTTCAACCCCGACCGTTTTGGCGAGAATGGCGATGTCATCGGCGCCCGTGAAGCTTTTTTCCCGTTTGGCGGAGGACCGAGGCTCTGCATCGGAAACAGTTTTGCCATGATGGAAATGCAACTCGCCCTCATTCATCTGGTGCGACGTTACCGGATAACTCCCACAACGGAAAAAACTCCGGACGCGCAACCGCTGATCACGCTGCGTCCTCTTGGGGGAATGCCGGTCCGCTTTGAACGTCGGTAATCCATTACGTATTCCATGCTATTTTTCTGCTCCGGTTTCCGCTCCTGTTTCCCCTCCTGTTTCACCCAGCCACTGAGCGTCTTTCCGGATGCGCTTGGCTTCTTCCCAGTACCCGTCCATTTCGTCAAGGGTCATGGTTTCGAGTGAACGTCCTTCCGAAGCCGCCCGTTTTTCGATGTATTCAAAGCGCTCTTTGAACTTGCGGTTGCATTTCTCCAGCGCAGTCTCCGGCTCCACGCCGATGAACCGGCCGTAGTTGACCAGCGCGAATAACAGGTCGCCGTATTCTTCTTCGATGGCCTGCTGATCGGGACCGCCAACCTCGCGTTGCAATTCACGCGCTTCTTCTTCTACCTTTGCCCATACTTCACCGGTTTCGCGCCATTCAAAACCCACTTTTGCGGCTTTTTCCTGAATGCGCTGCGCTTTGATCAGCGCGGGCAGCGAGACAGGAACTCCGGACAACACCGATTTTTTTCCTTCGGAGAGTTTAAGTTGTTCCCAGTTGCGCTTGACCTGTTCGGAATTTTCTACCCGGACATCGCCGTAAATGTGAGGATGGCGGTGCACCAGTTTGTTGCAGATCTGGTCCAGAACATCGGCCATGTCGAATGCGTTTTGTTCATCGGCCATCTTTGCATAGAATACAATATGGAGCATCAGGTCGCCGAGCTCTTCTCGGATTCCGGTCAGGTCGCCATCCATGACGGCATCCACAAGCTCGTATGTTTCTTCAATGGTAAGGTTTCGCAAACTCTCCATGGTTTGCTCACGATCCCATGGGCAACCCTGGCGGAGTTCATCCATAATGGTTAGCAGACGGCGAAAGGACTCCAGTTTCTTATCGATCGGATTTGCCATGGTACGGGTAGCGTTTTCGCAGGTAAAGTTAGGGCTTGCACCCTTCGGTTCCTGAGTCTTGTCGCGGTCAACGGGCGGTTTCGGTAACTTTGGCAACGTGTTTAAAATATCTATTCGTTTCCCTGGCGTGAACAATTCCGGATTTCGGGCTGCCGGCTTACTGTGCCTCGTGATCAGCGCCTGCGCACCGCGGCCTGAAACCCGGCAATTGCCCCTTCCCCCCCCCATGCCGGCGGTAACCGTTGCCCCGCCTGCAAATCCGGAGTCAGGCTCACCCGCTCCGGTCAAACCCGCTGCCCCCCCAGCCCGGCTGGATTATCGGGATCACACCTTTAGAACCAGCATTCAGGCGGTGCGGCTATACCCGCTTGGCCAGGTGCTGGAGCCACCACTTATACCACTTACCGGCACTGCAAAACTGGAATTGCTTTTTGACGATCTCCAAACTTCCGTGAAACCGTACCGCTACCAAATCATCCACTGCAACCGAAACTGGGAGCCATCGGAGCTGGAAACTTACCAATACCTTGAAGGCTTTGACCGCACGGATATCAACGAGTACAATTTCAGCACGCTTTCCCGTAAGCGCTACATTCAGTATCGCGCAACCGTGCCGGGAAATGATCAGCGGATCACGCGTTCAGGGCAATACCTGCTGGTAGTCTATGACGATGATCAACCGGAAAACCCGGTTCTCACCCGTCGGTTTTATGTGGCGGAAAATCTGGTGGGTATCAATGCCGAAATCGTTCGTCCTGCGGGAACGCAGGAGCGAAATACCCATCAGCAAATCCGCTTCCGGCTCGAAGCGCGAAACTTGCAGGTCAGCAATCCCTATGAACAATTGGGGGTTCACGTGCTGCAAAACGGGCGATGGGATAATGCGCTGCGCGATGTTCAGCCGCAATTTGTCCGCAACACCGAGTTTGTTTACGAACGGCCGGACCAGTTATTTGAAGCGGGAAAGGAATGGCGGTTTTTCAGCCTGCGGTCTCTGCGTTACGTTTCCGAACGGGTAGATGCCATCATCGATCGCGACACCAAACCGCTAGCCCGACTGTTTCCCGATGAAGTCCGCGTTTATCAGCCTTACCAATTCCGGGCAGATATGAACGGCTCCTGGTTTGTGGCCGTTGACGATACGGAGCGCGATGAAGTAGAGGCCGATTATGTTGCCGTGAATTTTTTCCTCCCGTTTCCGGCTCCGGTTAATGATGGCGAAATGTACCTGTTTGGCCAAATGACCGAATACCGCTTTGACCCGGAGTACAAACTGGAATACGATCTGGACCGCAAGGGATACACGGGTAGCCTGTATTTGAAACAGGGAGTTTATAATTATCAATACGCTTTTGTAGAAGACGGAGGCGAAAAGGCCGATCTGGGCGTGGTAGAAGGGCACTGGTTCGAAACCGAAAACCGCTATGAAATTTTGGTTTACTACCGCGATTTTGACGGCAATTATGACCGGCTCGTTGGTTACTCTTCCCTGCTATCTGCTGACTGATTTTGGATTGATCGACTATCCAGGTTATTCATAAAAAAAGCAGGCCGCGTTAAACGCGGCCTGCTTTTTTATTTCAGAAAACGGATGGGTTAGCGGGTAACCGTAAACTGGTTGACCGTTTCAGCTCCGTTCTGCTCAAGGCGCAGGAAGTACACACCGGTTTCCAGACCGTCAAGGCTGACGGGCAGGGTGTTGCGGCCGGCTTCGATCTGCAGTTGACCAGCGCTCAAGTTGCGACCCAACAGATCAACAACCGTGTAGTTAGCCATACCGGCAGCAGCAGCATCCATGATGACGCTGATTTGGTTAACGGCCGGGTTGGGGAACAGGTCCATGCTCAGCTCGCTCATGTCAGCGATACGGGCAGCCGGAACAGCAAAAGTGTCCTTCACAGAAAGACCAGTTGCGATGACGGCGGGAGTAGTCTGGCATGCGCAACGCACTTGCCATTCCCAGGAGGTACTGGCACCCAGAAGGGTGAAAGGCACCGTGGTGCTCTGCTTCTCAATACCGATCACGTTCTGCTGCGGTGCAGGACCGACGGGGATAATCCGCTTTGCTTTAAGCTGGCAGGCCACCGAGTTGGCGATACCGCCCCAGTTCAGTTGAACTTTGTTGCTCAGCAACGTGCTGCTGGGGTTCTGCGGTGGGGAAGCCACGGAGCAGCTAATCACGCAGTTGCTGCACTCGCTGAAGCAAACCGGGCCGATGGTGGAGTTGACACCTGGAACGGTGAACTCACGGTCATATCCACCAAAACCGTTGGATACACCGCAAGCCGAATCCACACTTTCTTCTAGGCTGAAGTTGTCGCCGTTGAGGAATTTGTAGCGGAAGGTATTACCGGCAACCAGGTTGTAGGTGATTTCATACAGACCACCACCGATGTTGGTCATCGCGGTCGGGGTGAAGCCGTTGAAGTCACCGGCAATGTGAGCACCCAGCGGGTTGTCAATCACGTTGCCGAGGTTGACCTGGAATTTGATGTCAACTGTGGTGGTTGCAGCGCAGCTCACACAGCTTTCCCAACAGAAAGCAACCGTGACGTCAGCCGTCGGGGTAATCGCGCGGTCAAACGTACCGAAACCGTTCGGCAGACCACAGGCAGCGGGAACGGTCTCTTCGTTGGCATAGCTGGCATCTTTTACAATCTTGTACAATTGCTGAACGCCCGACGGGACGTTGAACGTGATGGTGTAGACATCATCCCCATCGATGTCGGTCAATTGGGCGCCGGTGGGGTCAAACCCATTCCAGCTACCGGGGGCATGCACGGTCGTGAACGTTCCGACTTCGCCGGACATGTCCACTTCGAGTGTTACGTTAATCTGCGCCACAGCAACGCCGGCACTCAGAAAGAGGGCCATTGCTGCTCCGGACAGACGCTTCCAAAGAGCTTGGTTTGTGTTGAATTTCATGGTTAAGTCCTTAGTTTACGTTTGTGAAAATTTTGATAGTGTCTGATTTACACTATCTGAACTTAAAGCAAGTTACATCAATCTCATCACAGCCCAAAGGACTTTGAACAATTCTTAATTCTTTTAGAAATAAAAAAAGGAAACTGTTTTCCAGTTTCCTTTAATCATGTTCTATTAACTATTGACAATCAGCGCTCAATACGGATTAATTCACTTCTAACTGAATACTGATTCTGAACGAGTAATGTGTAAAGGCCGCTGCTTAAATCCCGAAGATCAACCGTTAATTGTTCCTGACCGGCCGTATTTTCCCGGACCAGTATTCTTCCGGCGAGATCCATTATGACAACACTTGTAGCTGGAGATTCCCCGCGTAAATCAAGCGTGATGTATTCATTTGCCGGATTTGGGTAAGCCGGATAAGAAACGGGCGCATTTCGCTGTTGTGCCGGAGTGACTTTTACCGCAGACCGGCGCTGCCGGATGGGATCGTAGGCGCAGATTGTCGCCTCGCCGGTCTCGTCGTTTCCGGCATCCCAGACCCGAACAAATACCGGCTCTCCCGGCCTCAGATCAGTCAGCCGGGTTTCCGGTACCTGGTGCAACTGTTCCGGAAAGGCGCAGGCCAGCAAGACCAGTTCACCTTCGCGTAAGGCATAGAAAGCCATGCGCGTCAGGCTGAAGTCGGAATAATCACCGGATACCACCAACTGTCCGGATACCGGCGCGTCTGCAACCAGCCAGATATCACCGCCTGAAAATGGACCACATTCAGGATTTGGAAGGTCAAAGCTCCCGTAAGCAGCACCCTGACGGTTGCTGACTTTTACGGTTTGTTCACAACGTCCGTTGCCGATTGGAATCCGGTCCTGAACAGGTACGGGATAACCTCCGGCCGCTTTGGCAAAAGCCGGGAGGGAAAGCAATACAGCGTATAATATTCGTTTCATAGAGGGGCAATTCGCCATGCTCAAAGTAGTCTGTTGCAGCACCGGATGCCCGGCCAGACCGAACGGTTTGGTGACCCGCATCTCCCGGTGTTTTCCAGCGCATGAAGTATCGGCCTAAGGTGTACCGCTCGTGAGGTTGAACGAATTGCATCAGCCCATAAAAAAAAGGGGCCAGCCGAAGCTGACCCCCTTTGTGTTTCTCTTTATTGCTGATAACAGCGATAAAATGCGGCGATCCGCGGAACCGTTTGTTTAAAACTTAGTGGGTTACCGTGAATTGCGTGGTTGTTTTCTCCTCACCGTTGATAATCTGCACAAAGTAAATACCGTCTTCCAGGGTCGTTACATCAAACTGGACGGAGGTAATACCGGCGCTGACATCCATGGTCTGCTCAGAAATAATACGGCCGAGCATGTCAACAACCGTGAAATTCACGTTGCTGGCATCTTCGAGTGCATTGTATGCGACAAACAAGTCGTTGTCAGCCGGGTTCGGGAAGATCATGTCTTCCGCACTCAGCAGGTCGCCTTCACGGGCAACAGGAATGGAGAACGTGTCACCGTAAAGAGTGTACGGGGAAACATCCAGCGAAGTGATGCTGCATGCGCAACGCACACGCCAGGTCCAGGTGGT
>JANNSM010000396.1:0-1819 GCA_031402635.1 Bacteroidota bacterium
CGGGGGAAGCAGCATTCCGTTGAGCAGGTCTTTGTTCTGGCAACCCGCCTTTGTGTATTTTAACCAGGGACCTCATCAGGAAATCAACGTAGGGATGAGTTTGCGGTGGTGGCTGAATGAAGACCATTCAATTTACCAGAAGGAGAGGGCCATCGGAGTCGGTGTATGGTACCGTGCCCAGGATGCCCTGGTCCTCAGCACGCGTTTTGACTATCAGGACTTCAATATAGGGCTGAGTTATGATCTGAACCTTTCCAAACTCACCCAGGTTTCCAACCTCAACGGGGGACCAGAGGTTTCGATCATTTATATCCTGAGCAACGGACAGGCTCCGGGTGGCAACTTGCGGCAGCAGATGTACTGCCCCGCTTTTTTTTAAAAGCCGCCGCCCAGTTTACCGGAGCAATTTCAACGTGTGCATGATGGTACTCAGCGGCCTGAATAGCGCAGCACCCATGCGTCCGGCTGCTGATAGCGCAACCGGAGTTCCTCGAGCAGACTGCTGATCTTGGCGGGGTCTGTGCTGACCAATATGGCGGCCCGATAACGGCCGTTGCTACCAAACAAAACAGCGGTGGGTCCAACCGGGTCGGTGATCTTGGTTAATCGCTTTTCGGCTTCTGAAGAATTGGGAAAAGATCCGATGATTAAATAGTACCCCGTTGACGGCTCAGGTAACTGGGTACTCCCGGAGATATCTTTTGCCGGAGACGGCGGGGATGGTTTGGTAGTTGGCCGAATTACCGGATCCGGCGTTTCCGTTTGTTTGGATGGTAACGGTTTTTCGGGAGTATCCCCGCGCTCTATTCCGGATTTCAAAGCGGTGATGGCTTCCGGTTCAATAAACACCGCTTCGCTTTGTGAGAGGGATTCAACGGCAGTCGGAAAAATTTTTCTTCTCCAGGCCAGGCTCGTGTTCGAAGAATCCGCGTCTGCGTACCGGCTATTTCCGGAGGAATCGGGAAATGGCAGGATAGCAAATGGTGTGGCTGAAGAAAGGGTTGTGGTGGGTCCAAACGTATTCATTTGCCGTTGCAAGCTCGGGATAAGAGGGTGGAGCATAGCAGCGCGGCCTTCCTCGATGGCGGTACTTTGTTTTGTAGTAAAAACCCGGGTCAGGCTGATTTCCGGAAACCGATCAGTAACGACAAGAACTTGCCAAACGCCAACAAATAGCAACACCAGCGCTGCAGCCCACCTCCAGAAATAACCCGGCAATTTCTTTCCCTGCGGCATTAATTCCGAACCGTCCGCTTCGCTATCCAACCCTTCCGGTTCCAGGATTTCCATACCTCTGGAGCGATCGGCGGACAAGGGATAGACACGGAGGTTTCGCAATCCATAGGATTCCACCAGAAAATTTTCGCGATCATCCGGGAGGAACCGTAGTTTCCCATCGTCTTCCAGCAACAATTTTCCGACTCCTGGAAAACGAAGAGCCCGGTCTCGTTGAAGGCGCTGGTGACAATTTCCGGCAAATTGACGAACCAGTTCTTCGGCTGTGGAATAGGGCAGGGAGTGGGACTCCGCTAAGCTATGAGCGAGGAGTCCATCGTTGCGCTCCAGTCTCGGGTTGAAAGCAATCGCTTTGTCCGGAGGGAAAATTTCAGACAATCCCGGATTGAGTCTGGCGGGACGATATTCGGTAACAAATCCGCCGAGTCCCGGGATGATGACGCAGTTGTGCTGATAAAGCAGGAGCCCAATATGGGGAAGCAAATCCACCTTGGGCACGAAGAAAGGAATTCAAAAGGAGAACTGCAGGCCCGCCATAAAACGAAAGCCATAACTCGGGTATAAATAGTAGCGCTGATGTTTA
>JANNSM010000397.1:0-3884 GCA_031402635.1 Bacteroidota bacterium
TCTGGTGCTGGCCGTGGTCCCGGTTTTTTTCAACGAAACGGTTTTTAACCAGCGAAGCTATTCGCTGACCCGGAGTTGGACCCCGCAGCGTCGCGAACTGGATTACCTGCGACTGATTGGCGCCAGCGACCAGACGGCTAAGGAAGTCAAAGTCTTTGGGCTAGCCGGTTTTTTGCGGGACCGCTTCAAAGACCTGGCAGACCGCTACTACCAGGTCAATAAACAACTGTCCATCCGGCGGGCTGCCTGGGGAAGTTTATTCAACACGCTCGGCGATGCCGGTTACTACGCCGCTTATGTGGTAATTCTGCTGCAAACCCTGGACGGGCGAATTTCAGTGGGCGAGCTGACTTTTCTGGCCGGAAGTTTTTCCCGCACCCGCGGACTGTTACAGGGTATGTTGCAACGGCTGTCGGGCATTGCCCAGCGGGCGTTGTACCTGCAGGATCTCTTCGATTTTCTGGAAATGAAACCGTCTATTGCTCAGGCGGCGTCGCCGCGGTTGGTTCCGCCGATACTCCGGGAGGGATTTCGTTTTGAAAATGTCGGCTTTCGATATCCCGGCACGGATCGCTGGGTGCTGCGTGGACTAACGTTTGACCTTCCCGCCGGCCAGAAACTTGCCTTGGTGGGCGAAAACGGCGCCGGGAAAACCACCCTGGTCAAGTTGATGGCCAGGCTTTACGACCCTTCGGAGGGGCGCATCCTGATGGATGGCTACGATCTGCGCGAATACGATTTGGAGGGGCTCCGCGCCATGGTTGGTGTGATTTTCCAGGATTTTGTGCGTTTCAGTCTGGTGGCTTCCGAGAACATTGCCGTGGGAAGAATTGAAGACCGGCAAACACGACCGCGCATTGAAGAAGCGGCGGGTCGAAGTTTAGCGGATACCGTTATTGCCCGGCTGCCCAAAGGCTACGACACCATGTTGGGCCGGCGTTTTGACGGTGGTGTGGACCTGAGCGGCGGGGAGTGGCAGAAAATTGCCCTCGGAAGGGCGTACATGCGGGATGCTCAGTTGCTGATTCTGGATGAACCCACCGCGGCGCTGGATGCCCGCGCGGAGTACGAAGTGTTTGAGCGCTTCGCGGAATTGACCAAAGGCAAAACAGCGGTGCTGATTTCGCACCGGTTCAGCACCGTGCGCATGGCTGACCGGATTCTGGTTTTGAAAAACGGATGCCTGGAGCAAATCGGGAGTCACCGGGAACTGCTGGCGGCGGGAGGGCTGTATGCCGAATTGTTCAACCTGCAAGCGCAGGGATATCAATAGCTGGCGGGGTCCCGGGCAGGCTTTCTGCAGTTTTCCCGGGCGGGCCGATTAGCTGTCTGCCGGCTTGCGGACCTGAATTTCGCGCTTGCGGTTAGCCGTAACTTCTGCTATTTCCGACGCTTTTTCCCAACTGCTCATCTCCGTGCCAAGTTCAGCCTTGAGCTGCTCGTAGCGATCGAAAACGCCAGGATCGGCCTGCTGGAAAAAAGCCGGATTGCGGAGTTTTTCTTCAATACCGGCGATCTCGGTTTCCAGTTCGGCAATCCGCTTTTCGTGTTTTTCGATTTGACGACGGTGATTCTTTTCGTCTTTGTCCAGTTCCTTTTTGGCGCTAAACCACTCCTGGGAGCTCATGGAGGGCGCTGCGGAAGTTGCTGCCGTGGTTGTTGCTGCGGTGGATGCGGGGGGCTGGTTTTTGACGTTTTGCCCCGTTCCAATTTTGGGCTCCTTGACCGGTGCCGGGGGGGTGGGGGCCGCTTTGGTCGAAGGGCGGAGCAAACTCTGCTCAAATTCCCGCATATTTTCGACCTTTTTGCTTTGCAGGTAGTCGTAGATATCGCCGATGAACTCCCGAATTTTTCCATCGCCGAATTCGTAAACCCGGTCGGTGAGTCCGCGGAGGAAATCGCGGTCGTGCGAGACCACCAGCAAAGTGCCATCGTATTGCTGGAGCGCTTCTTTGAGCACGGCTTTGGAGCGCAGATCCAAGTGGTTGGTCGGTTCGTCCAGCACCAGCAGGTTGATCGGATCCAAGAGCAGTTTGGCAAGCGCCAGGCGGCTTTTTTCCCCGCCGGAAAGCACCTTGACTTTTTTGTCCACGTCTTCGCCACTGAACAGGAAACAGCCCAGCAGGTTGCGGACCCGCGTTCTCATATCGCCGGTGGCCGCTTCGTCTATGGTTTCAAATACCGTTTTGTCGCCGTCCAGTTTGTCGGCCTGATCCTGCGCATAATACCCGAGTTGGACATTGGCGCCAAGGTCCAGTTGCCCTCCGCTGATGTCGGTAGTTCCGGCAATCATCTTGGAAAGCGTGCTTTTACCTTCTCCGTTCTTGCCGACGAAAGCAATTTTTTCGCCCCGGTGAACCACCAGGTTGACATCGTGCAACACTTCTTTGGGTCCGTATGATTTGAACAAGTGTTCAGCAGTTACGACTGATTTACCCGAGCGGGCTGATGTGGGAAAGCGAAAGCGGATGGCACTGCTATCGTCATCGTCCAGTTCAATACGCTCAACCTTGTCCAGCTTTTTGATCAAACTCTGGGCAAACTTGGCCTTACTGGCTTTTGCCCTGAATTTTTCGATCATCCTCTCCGTCTGCTCAATCTGGCGGTCCTGGTTTTTCTTGGCCGAGATCTGCGTGGCATTGCGCTCGGCCCTCAATTCCAGATAACGCGAATATGGCGCCTTGTAATCCTGGATTTTTCCACCGGAAATTTCTATTGTGCGTTCCGTGACATTGTCAAGAAAAGCCCGGTCGTGCGATACGACAATCAGTGCGCCGGGGTGTTCTTTGAGGAAGCTTTCCACCCACTGAATGGATTCCAGATCGAGGTGGTTGGTCGGTTCGTCAAGCAGGATCAGGCTCGGCCGGCGAAGCAGAATTTTGGCGAGCTCAATCCGCATTTGCCAGCCTCCGCTGAATTCTTCGGTTTTGCGGGTAAAATCGCCCCGGGAAAATCCGAGTCCAAGCAGAACCCGCTCCACATCGGCTTCCGCGGAAGCGGCTCCCAGCCAACTCAACCGCTCGGTTACGTTGTTCAGCCCTTCGACCAGGCCCATATAGCTGTCGCTTTCAAAATCCGTGCGGGTTTCAAGCTGGTGCTGAATTTCGTCCAGGTGCTTTTCCAGGGAGCGGATTTCATCAAAAGCCGAGGCGGTCTCTTCAAAGACCGTTTTGCCCTTCATTCCCCCGATATCCTGGGGCAGATAACCAACAGAGTACTCCTGTGGAACCACAATCTGGCCTTCCTCCGGCTTTGCCAGCCCGGCCAGAAAGCGCAACAGCGTGGATTTACCCGCTCCGTTTTTGCCGGCAAGGCCAACACGGTCGCGTTCCCGGACCGTAAACGAGATGTCCTGGTAGAGGAAGCGGCCGCCAAACTGAACCGTGAGATTTTGAACGAGTAGCATGGGGTAGAAACGGAATTCGAGGGGCAAAATTCGTCATTTGTGCCGGCAATCGGGACGTTTAAGTCAGATTCATTACTTTTATAGGTGGACTATATTTCCTATTGTTGATTTTATCCACCTCTGGCATGAAACGATTTCTGCTTCCGGTTATCCTTTTTTTGGCCTTGGGCAGCGCTCAAGCCCAATGCCTGTTGACCTGGGATACCGCATCAACACCCGGCTACGGCGGTGTGGGCACATTTTATGTAGCCGATCAAACGGTTGAAATTTGCCTGAGTGTCAATACCTGGGATGCCATCGCCGCCAACTGGTTTCACGGCTTTGAGATCATCCTGGGACCTGGTTGGGATGCTTCGACCCTGACGGCTACCGTATTCCCGGCCAGTTGCGACGGCAACGGCAATTGGGGTCAGTACCCTAGTATTACCAGCTCGGCGACCGGGGCCGTTTATGGGAATGGTATTTATTACGATTCCGG
>JANNSM010000398.1:0-3506 GCA_031402635.1 Bacteroidota bacterium
CAGAAACCGCGGTTTCAACTCGTCCAGAAAGTCCTGCCGGTTTTCGTGAATAACCCTGGCCGTATCGCGCATCGGTTCGCTAAAACTATCCAGCAGGAGCTGATCAAAAGCTCCGGTATCACGAAAACGGCGCAGCGCGGCATTGCGCTGTTTCAGCGCCCGGTTGTAGCGGATGAGAGCTTCGAGGTAGGTCTTGTTAACGGTTGAAATGGCGCTGTCCATGAAGCGGCGGCGCTCTTCGGAAAATCCGTCAATCAGGATCAGGTCTTCCGGTCCGGTCATGACCATTGGCAGCCGGCCGATATGGTCTGCCAGCCGCGAATAGCGTTCGCCGGAGCACAGCACCTCCTTAACCGTGTCTTTCCGGAACCGGACCTGGACCTCCAGGGGTTTGCCCTGGTAGAAAAAATGCCCCTCAATCCGGAAACCCTCCCGGCCGTGCATCAGGTTGTGCTCTTCGATGACCGTCCTTGACGAACGGCAGAACCCGCAATAATAAACAGCGTCCAGCAGGTTGGTTTTACCCGCACCGTTGGGACCGGTCAGGCAGCTAAACGCCGTTTGGAAACGGAGTTCAGCTTCGGCATAGTTTTTAAACTGATAAAGCGAAAGGCGTTCAATGCGCACGAAACGGCGGGTTGGGTTCGGAAAGATACGCGCCCTGTCCAAACCCCGCGCACACCGGGCAACCTGGTTGGTCTAACCCGGCTGCGAAGGAGGCTGCCGGCCAATTGTTGCAGGCGGCGCTTTCCATTCGACGAAAAAATGAATAATTTTGTCGGTCTTTACGGCGGGGTCCGGATTTTCCCGATAACGGGTCTTTCCAAAAGCAATTCAAACCCAAGCCGTTTCCCATTCGAATCATTCGTTTGAATTGAACGGTCGAATTGAATGTAAGCATCGTTTGCGTTAACTCGCGCTAATCCGCGTCATTTCGCGATAATCCATGGCTGGAACCCAAACCAAAAAGCCCGCTGACCGCACCGTGCAATTCGACAAACAACAGTATTTAGACTGGTTTACGCTCATGTTGCGGATTCGCCGCTTTGAAGAGCGCGCCGGTATGTTGTATGGACAGCAGAAGATCCGGGGGTTCTGCCACCTGTTTATCGGGCAGGAGGCCATTGCGGCCGGGGCTATTTCGGCCACGCGGACTGAAGACGCCTTTATTTCTGCATACCGCATCCACGGGCTCGGCATTGCCAAAGGCATCACTACAAATGCCGCCATGGCGGAATTGTACGGCAAGGCCACCGGTTGTTCCAAAGGCAAGGGTGGCTCGATGCACTTCTTCTCAAAAGAGCACCATTTCTATGGCGGTCATGGCATCGTTGGCGGCCAGATCCCGATCGGCGCCGGTATAGCCTTTGCCGAGCAGTACAAAGGTACAGACAACGTCTGCCTCACGTTTTTCGGTGATGGAGCAGCCCGGCAGGGAGCCCTGCATGAGACCTTCAACATGGCCATGTTGTGGAAAATTCCGGTCATTTTCCTCTGCGAAAATAATGGCTATGCCATGGGCACTTCGGTGGAAAGAAGTTCCAACGTAGTGGAGATTTACAAACTCGGGCTGGCCTATGACATGCCCAGCGCGTCGGTAGATGCCATGAATGTGGAGTCTGTCCACAACGCTATTTCAGAAGCCGTTGCCCGGGCACGCCGGGGCGATGGCCCCACCTTTCTTGAACTGAGGACTTACCGGTACAAAGGGCACTCGATGTCTGACCCGGCCAAGTACCGCACCAAAGAAGAGCTGGAAGAATACAAACAGCGCGACCCGATTGTGCAGGTTGTAGATACCATTCGCGGGCAGAAATTCGCGACAGAGGCCGAAATCGAGGCTATTGAGGCCAAGGTCAAATCCGAAATTGACGCTTGTGTAGAGTTTGCTGAGTCTTCGCCTTTCCCGGATGACGATGAAGTTTACCGCGACATTTACCTGCAGCAAGATTACCCCTTCCTAACCAACTGATATGACCGATACTTCTGTTAAAGAACACGCTAAGCCCAAACTGGAAACCTGGCAGGCCCTGGAGCAGGCCGTCATGGACAACCGCAACCCGATTCTGGGTGGTCTGGTTGTCTTATTGCTGCTGGTCGGAGGACTGATCGGCTACCGGGAATTATTCGTAAAGCCCCGGGAGGCCCAGGCTCAGAACCGCATTAGCCAACCCCAGGAAGCCTTTGGCGTGGATTCGTTTGCGCTGGCCCTGAACGGAAACAGCCTGAAAACCGGTTTCCTCCAAATTTCCGAAGACTTCGGGATGACCCCAACGGGCAAGCTCGCCCACGGTTATGCCGCCATTTGCCAGCTTCACCTTGGCAATTTTGACGAAGCCATTCGCCACGGAAAAAAATACCGCTCGGATGACGAATTGCTGGATGCCCGTATTCTGGCCGTCATCGGTCATGCCTATACCGAAAAAGATGACTTTGAAAACGGCGTCAAGTACTATGTCAAAGCGGCCGAAGCTTCAGACAACCCGTTGACCACCCCGCAGTATTATTACCTGGCGGGAATGGCCTCCATGGAAAAAGAAAACTTCGCCGATGCTGTCCGCTACTTTCAGGAAGTAAAAGACCGCTATCCGCAATCCCGCGAAGGGCAGAGCATTGACAAATACCTGGCTCTGGCCGGTCAAAAGAGCAACGGCTGATGGCCAGGGCTGGCTCGCAAACGCTCTTCGATCCTAAAAACCTGCCCGACGGCACCGGGATGCAAATTGGTGTCGTGACGGCGGAGTGGAATTCACTCTATTCCTTTGCCCTCCGGGATGCCTGCCTGTATACCTTAGTGGAGTGCGGCGTACCGGAGTCTTCCATAATTTCAATTACGGTTCCGGGAACTTTTGAATTACCGGTGGCGGCAAAGCTGTTGATTGAACACCATCTCCCCGATGCCGTGATCTGTCTCGGCTGTGTAATCAAAGGAGAAACCAGGCACGATGAATACATTGCCTCTGCCGTTTCTCATGGTCTTGTAGAAATCGGGATCATGACGGATACGCCGGTGATCTTTGGGGTACTCACCACCGAAAATGAAGCGCAGGCCCGCGAACGGGCCGGAGGGAAGCACGGCAACAAAGGTGTTGAGGCAGCAATTACCGCCGTGCGCATGGTTTCCCTGGCGATGGAACTGGCTGAATCATCCATCGTCTATAATACGGATGATCCGGATGAGGATCTCGACGATGTTTTTGACGAAGAAAGTGACGAGGGCAATTACTGATCGCTGCGCGGAACCTGCGCCCTTCAAGCTGCCCGGTCAAAAATCCAGTCGCCCATGAATCTTCACGTGGTTAACGCCGGCACGCTGAAACTTGACGGTGGAGCAATGTTCGGTGTGGTCCCCAAACCCATGTGGGCAAAAGTCATGGCGCCGGACGAACAGAACCGGATCACCTGGGCTATGCGTTGCCTGCTCGTCGATTACGGCGACCGACGTGTGCTGATTGATACCGGCGTCGGGAACAAACAGGAAGCCCGATTTTTTGCCCATTACGAGC
>JANNSM010000399.1:0-2861 GCA_031402635.1 Bacteroidota bacterium
TAAGCCATGGCCAGAGGTACTCCGCTTTTACAAAGGTCCAGGGCATGGGCTTGGCCGAAGGCGATGCCATCCATTGCCGGGATAGCGGTACCGGTTGCCTTAACCTGAATTTTAAGGTGCTCATCTCTCAGCACCTTTGGAACGCCGCTGGTTTGCACGGAACGGCAGGCAAAAATTGGCGAGGGGTTTCCCGGCCCGAAGGGTTCAAACTGGCGCAGGATATTGAAGAAGGAAAGCTGGGCATCGCCAAGATTCAATTCTGCGTCAATCCGGAGCCGGGGTATGAGAAGATCCGGGTGAATGCGCGCGCGAACGGCCGCTTCAAACCGTTCCCGGAAAACCGAAACATTCGCAAGCGGCATGCTCAAACCTGCAGCGTAGCGGTGGCCGCCAAAACGGTCCAGCAAATCCCGGCAATCGGTGATGGCTTCGTGAATGTCAAAACCGGGAATGGAACGCGCTGAGCCAACGGCCTGCCCGTTTGACGCAGTGAGTACAATGGTTGGCCGGTAGTGTTTTTCAATGAGCCGGCTGGCCACAATTCCGATGACGCCTTTGTGCCAGTTTTCAGAAAAGACGACCGTGCTGTAAAGCCGGTCATTGTCCGGCCATGTTTCAATTAAGGCAAGCGCCTGCCGGGTGGTTTCGGCATCTTCTTCTTTGCGATGATTGTTGTGGCGGTGCAAATCTCCGGCGCCATCCTGCGCTGGGGCCTCGGTTTCAGCCAGGAGCATGGCCACTGCATCCCGGGCATGGCCCATCCGGCCTGCCGCATTGATGCGGGGTGCCAGCCCGAAAACCAAATCGCGCATATTCAACGGGGCTTTAACGCCCGCCTGTTCCATCAGCGCTTTCAATCCCGGCTTCGGTTGTTTGTTCAGTTGTCGCAACCCGAAAAAAGTGAGAATGCGGTTCTCCCCGGTGATAGGTACCAGATCAGCGGCAATGCTCACAGCCACCAGATCCAGTCCGGAATAAAGTGATTCCGCGTCCAGTTTGTGTCGCTCCACAAAGCCCTGGAGCAGTTTGAATCCAATACCGCAACCGCAAAGGTCTTTGTATGGGTAGGGACAATCCGGTTGTTTGGGGTCAAGGATAGCCACAGCATCAGGCAATTCCTCACCGGGCAAATGGTGATCGGCAATGATGACATCTATGCCGGATTGTCGTGCCTGTAGAACCCGGTCCACCGATTTAATACCGCAGTCCAGGGTAATCAGCAGGGTCACGCCTTCTTTAGCCGCATAGGTGACGCCTGCTTCCGACAAACCATAGCCTTCTGTATCCCGGTCGGGAATGTAATACCCGATCTGCTCGTGCAATGCCCGGAAAAAACGGTAAACGAGTGCTACGGCCGTGGTGCCATCCACATCGTAATCTCCGTAAATCAAGATTTTTTCTTTCCGGCTAAGGGCAAGGTCAATTCGGTCAAGGGCCTGCTCCATGCCCAACATCAGCAGCGGGTTGTGCAGGAACTCCAGTTGGGGACGAAAGAACTGACGAGCCAGCTCAAAATCCGTTACCCCGCGCTGAACCAGTAACCGACATAAAACCGGGTGAATACCCAGCTCCTGTTGCAGTTTTTCTGCCAATGCCGCATCTGCCCCTTCGAACTCCCAGCTATACTCCACAAGAAGGCAAGTTAGGCTATTCCCGGGGCAGGCAAAGGCACAAACGGCGGCTTTGCCGGGCTTGTTAATAACTTGTCGAATCGGGAAGTGGTCAGAGGCAGGGATCAGGGAAGGTGACCAGGACCTGCTGCATCAGGGCAGCAACAGCACGGGGCTTGCCGAGCCGGCACTCTCAAAGAAATACATACCGGGGGTCATGCCTTCCAGAGAAAGGGTTAAGACCTCACCGCTGCGCCATTGCCCTGACCGGAACGGTCTGCCCAGCGCATCACGGAGTGACCAGACCTGTGGATTTGCAGTGGCAGTCGCGGGCAGCAATGCAAGCCCTTCGACATACAAGATGCCCCCGGCGCTCAACGGATTGGGGTAAAGGTGCAGCGAAGCATCAGGCAGTTGCGGTTGCGCCAAACCGCTTGGGCTGCAGTAGCCATCGAGCAGGGATACCATAGAATTGTATATGTTAAGGCGACCGCCCGAAACGCTGCGTAGGGCTAAGTCTGCTATTGGTGTGACCCCGTCAAGCAAATACTGACGGACCAGCAGAGCCATGGCCGCAGGATCGTTCCGGTAGTCTTCCATAAACTGCGGGCAGGCCGCAGCGTAGAGCAGCGCAATAGCTCCGGCCACATGCGGCGTGGCCATGGATGTACCGCTACCATATCCACCGGAGTTTCCCGGCACCGTGGAGTAAACCTGGGTTCCCGGTGCCCCCAGATCAATGTTTTCTGCCCCAAAACCGGCATTAGGGTTCAATTCGTCGTTTCTGGTCGTGTTGGTCACGGCAATTATGTAGGGGCTGGAACAGGTGGTGGGTATGTCGCCAATGCTGTCCACGTTGTCGTTGAAGTTAATGGTGGCACCTGCGTTGAGGATGCCCAGCGCACCGAGGCTGTCGTACATGGCGCACCATATGGGGAAGTCCACGGGCTGGCCATAGTCCACTCCAAAACTGGAGTTGGTCACCACCACAAAGGCGCCTTCGGTGCCGCCGCTGGCGTCGTAGCGCCTGCGCATGTCGTGGATATAGCCATAGGCGGCCACCACATCGTCTTCCTCAATCTCGCCGCCATCACCTTCGAGGATAAAAACCGGCAAAACGGGGGTGTTCCAGTTTACACCTCAATGTCGCGGCGATCACGGGCGACGCCTCTCAGGTGCGCCTCAACGAGTGGTTGGCGAACCCCGGGACGGGTGACGACTGGTTCGAGTTCTTCAATCCAACGGCTCAAC
>JANNSM010000400.1:0-18975 GCA_031402635.1 Bacteroidota bacterium
CACCTTTACCCGGATTTTACCGGTTGTTTTGGCCTTTTCTTTGGCGGTTTGGCCAGCCTTATGGTCCCCGCTCGGGGCTCAGGTGCTAATCAACGAATTTTCGGCAGCCAACTACAATGCCATTGCAGACAACTTTGGCGAATACGAAGACTGGATTGAATTGTACAATGCGGGATCTGCGCCTGTTGACCTGAGCGGTTATTACCTCAGCGACCGGGCAGACGAACCCACCAAATGGCCTATTCCCACCGGCGTTACTATTCCGGCTGCCGGGCATCTCCGGTTCTGGTGTTCCGCACGCGACGTGACGGCCGGTTCGCATTACCACACCAATTTCAAGGTCACGCAAACCCGCAACAGCGAAGGGATTTACTTCAACGATCCTGCGGGGGTTTACCTGGATTCCAATTCGATTGCCGTCCCGAACCAAAGCCGTCATTCGTGGGGAAGAACAACGGATGGCGCGGTGACCTGGTCGGTTTTTACCAACCCTTCGCCAGCTTCGGCCAACGGTGGACCAGCCTACCAGGGGTATGCTTCCACGCCTGTGCTTACCCCGGAGGCCGGGTTGTACGGCGCGGCCACTTCCGTGGCTATCACCAGCCCTGACGCCGGCGTTACCCTTCGTTATACCACCAACGGCGATATTCCCACCGCGGTGTCAACCGTCTATTCCGCACCCATAAATGTGGCGACAAACACAGTCATCCGGGCAGCGGCCTTTTCAACCGACCCAGCCATTTTTGCCAGCTTTGCCGAGACCAATACCTACTTGATAGGCACCGGACATACCATTCCCGTAGTGTCCATTGCCGGCAACCAGGTTGACGACTTGCTCAATGGCTCTTTCCTTGAGCCAATTGGTTCTTTTGAATTGTTCAGCGCATCCGGAACGCTGCTGGCAGAAGCCGTCGGCGATTATAACGAGCACGGCAACGATAGTTGGGCATATCCCCAGCGCGGCATTGACTACATCAGCCGCGACCAGTTGGGCTACGCCAACGATGTGGCCTATCCCATTTTCGGCGACAAAGACCGGGACAAATTTCAGCGCCTGATTTTGAAAGCCGCCGCCAACGACAACTATCCGTTTGAAAATGGCGCCCATATCCGCGACGCTTTTGTGCATGCCCTTTCGCATGCCGCTGACCTGAGTCTTGACGAGCGCACCTATGAGCCGGCTATCCTCTACGTAAACGGACAGTACTGGGGCGTTTATGAGATCCGCGAAAAAGTGGACGACCACGATTTTACCAGTTACTACTACAACCAGGACGAATTCGACATTGATTTTATCAAAACCTGGGGCTGGACCTGGGAGGAATACGGCAGCCGCGCGGACTGGGATGCCCTGACTAATTACATCCTGACCAACGACATGAGCGTAGCAGCCAATTATGCTTATGTTGACGAGCGCTACAATGTTGGCAGTCTGATTGACTACGCTATTTTACATTCCTGGGTAGTCTGCATGGACTGGCTGAACTGGAACACCGCATGGTGGAGAGGTCGCAACCCGGACGGCGATAAGAAAAAATGGCGCTATGCGCTCTGGGATGACGATGCCACGTTCGGGCATTACGTCAATTACACCGGCATCCCGGACACCGGACCCACCGCTGATCCCTGCGATCCGTCAACCCTTGACTCCTGGTCAGATCCCGAAGGCCACATGGCTTTGCTGAGCAAACTTCAGGAAAGTGAAGATTTCCGGGATGACTATATCAATCGCTACGCCGACCTGAATAACTGGTATTTCAACTGCGATTTTGCTCTTCCCTTCCTGGATAGCCTGGTGGACATCATCCGCCCCGAAATGCCTGCCCAAATTGCCCGTTGGGGGGGAACGGTAACCGGCTGGGAGAACGAAGTAACCGAGTTGCGCGACTTCATTATTGATCGCTGCGGATACATCGTGACGGGTTTGGAAGACTGCTTTGGCGAAGAGCCCTGGGACGTAACCCTGACGGTTGACCCTCCTCTGAGTGGCGAAATTGACATCAACACGCTCAGCCCGCCTTATTATCCGTTCAATGTCATTTACCTGGGCGGGGTCGAAATTGACCTTGCCGCTGTAGAAGCCGATGGTTGGACTTTCGACTATTGGGAGCTGAACAACAATACCGTGCTGCCGGGCACAGCCGATCCAGCCGTAACAGTTGAACTGGTGGCCGGAGATACGATAGTCGCTCATTTCCGCCTCACAGAATTGCCTGCCTACCCCATTCATCTGGTCGTTAATCCGCCCGGGTCCGGAACCTTTACCATCAATGCACTGGAGCCGGTATTCTACCCCTGGGATGGCTCTTACCTGAGCGGCACGGTTGTCAATGTCACCGCCAATCCCGCACCGGGTTACTCTTTCCAATACTGGAGCCTTTACAACCAGTTTATGAATCCCTCGGCAACCGATGTCAATGGCTACTTCGCCATTTCCACCGGCGATACGCTCGAAGCATTTTTCAGTTCCGGAACCGGTCTTGCCGATTCGGGCTCTCCGCTTTCGTCCTTTGAACTTCAACCTTCGGTGACCAGCGGATTTACCCAACTGACTTTCAGCCTGGAGCACCAGGGAATTGCGGAGATCAGCCTTCTTTCCACTACTGGTCAGCAACTTGCGGTTTTAAAGCCTGCGGCACCAACTCAGGCCGGCTTGCACAACATGACCATAGACCTTGCGGCGCTAAACTTATCTTCAGGCATTTATCTGGTAGCCCTGCGCACGGACGGTTATGTGCAGACAGAGAAGGTGGTTTTCGCGCGCTGAAATCTTTTGCCTGACCGCGCTTTATTTCTGGTCGAAGGGCGGCAATCCTTTTCACCGGCCTGACCGGGGAGTTCTATCTTCGCCCCATGAAAAAGATCGCGGTACTGGGAGCCGGCATGGTAGGCCGGGCTATGGCCGTTGACCTGGCCAGAGATTACGAAGTGGTTTCGGTTGATCTGGATACCGAAGCACTCTCCAGGGTCCGCCGCAATCACGGCCTGGCTACAAAACAGGCAGACCTCAGCGATCCCCAGCAAGTCATCAAGACCATTTCCGGGTGCGACCTGGTGGTTGGTGCGGTTCCCGGTTTTCTGGGGTACCGGGTGCTTGAAGCCGTCATCGAAGCCGGCATTAATGCCGTGGACATTTCGTTCTTTAACGAAGACCCGTTTGGTCTGGATGAATTGGCCCGCACGCGAGGCGTAACCGCCGTTATGGACATGGGCGTAGCCCCGGGAATGGACAATGTCATCCTGGGTTATTACCTGGAGCGAACCCCCGTTCAACGGTTTGAGTGTCTGGTGGGTGGGCTGCCCCTTGAACGCCGCTGGCCTTATGAATACAAAGCGCCGTTTTCTCCGATTGATGTCCTGGAAGAATACACGCGCCCGGCTCGGATTGTCATTGACGGACAAATCCGGGTCAAACCAGCGCTGAGTGAAGTCGAATACCTCAATTTTGACGGCGTTGGGACGCTCGAAGCGTTTAATTCAGATGGCCTGCGCACTCTGGTGCAAACCTGCAGCAAGGTCCCAAACATGATTGAGCGCACCCTGCGGTATCCCGGTCATGCGGCGTTGATGCGCATTTTACGCGAGACCGGTTTTTTCAACAAAGAGCCAATAGACGTTCGCGGACAATCTGTCCGTCCGCTGGACCTGACCGCGAAGCTGCTTTTCCCCATGTGGAAACCTGACGAAAACGAGGAGGAATTCACGGTCATGCGCGTGGTAATCGAAGACCATGCAAAGCGTTTTACCTACGATTTATTAGACCGTTACGACAAACAATCGGCAACATCTTCTATGGCCAGAACCACGGGATTCACGGCTACCGGTGCGGCCCGGCTGGTTCTGGAAGGCCATTACAGCCACCCTGGCATCTCACCGCCCGAATATCTGGGCCGGAAAGAAGAACACTTTCGCTTCCTTTTCCGGCACCTGGAGGAGCGAAATGTTTTTTACCGGTTAAGTGAGGAACGGATATAAACGGGTATTCAGGAACATGCAACGAGGTTGCCCCTAAAAGACAGCGCCGCATCAGCCCATTTTAATGAGCACGGCATTTTTTTCCACCGCGTTCCCTTTAGTCACTTCTATGGATTGAACGATTCCATTGCCCGGGGCTTTGAGCACATTTTCCATCTTCATGGCTTCCAGGATGAGCACAGGATCGCCTTTTTCAACGGTTTGGCCGGGCTTAACCATGATTTCCAGAACAAGGCCGGGCATGGGCGCTTTGATGTGTTCCGTTTTACTTCCGGCAAGCGTATGAAGCCCCATCTTTTCCAGCAATTCGTCAAAATGATCCTGGACCTGAACGTCGTAATCGTTGCCGTTGATGCGGATGCTGAACGTTTTGGCCAAAGCATCAGCCGATAGAATTTCTGCCGCATAACCCTTGTTGTCATGCAGGACGTGAAATGCCCCTTCGCCTAAGGTTAGCATATCCATATGGATCGCTTGACCGTTGATGGTCTGACCTTCAATACGATACGTATGGTTTTCGTTAACAGTAATTTTCACTATGTCGAAAATTGGGTGATCAAAATTGCGGGCTCCTGCTAAAGATCAGGGTTGTTTTGGCAAAGATGGGGCAAATTTTGTCCTGCATCCTTAACGGATTTTCACACTTTGTAATCTTTAGAGCACCCATTTGAACGGTATCTTTGCGCTTCGACAAAATTTGCGGGTCGGTTTGCGGCCTGCGCTAACTCTTCAATTTTCCTTTTTTAATGGTTAAGCTACAGGTTATCCCGTTTCTTGCCGGTTTGCTGTTTTTCTCTGCCGGATGCGGCACCAGTCGGCAGGCTTCTGATTCCGGTAAAGTCGATGTTGATGAATACGGTGAAACGACCACAGAAGGAGATGAATCCTTTGATCTGGCAGAAACCTCGCCCTATGCACCGGAGGAATACAACCCCTCCATGACCCGGGAACATGATCTGCTCCACACCACCCTTCGGGTATCATTTGATTGGTCTAAGTCCCAAATGACTGGCGAAGCGACGCTTAAGCTCACCCCGTATTTTTACCCTTCCAGCATGGTAACGCTCGATGCCAGGGGTTTTGACCTCCGCGAAGTTGCGCTGCTGCAAGCAGGAGGCGATAAAATTCCGCTGACCTACGACTACGATCAGGAGAAGCTAAGCATCAATCTTAACCGGGAATATAAGCGGGGAGAGGAGTATAGCCTGCTGATTAGCTATACGGCCAAGCCCAACGATTTGCCGGAAGGTGGCAGCGTGGCCATTGAAAACAATAAAGGGTTGTATTTCATTAATCCCGACGGATCCGATCCTGAAAAACCAACCCAGATCTGGACACAGGGTGAGACACAGGCCAGTTCCTGCTGGTTCCCGACAATAGACAACCCTATTGAACGGACCACCCAGGAAATGTACATGACCGTTGACGCAAAGTACAAGACGGTTTCCAATGGCGAACTCCGCTCACAGATCGTAAATCCTGACGGTACCCGGACGGATTATTGGGTCATGGAAAAATCCCACGCACCCTACCTGTTTATGATGGCCGTAGGAGATTTTGCCAAAGTGGAAGACCGCTGGGAAGGTATTCCGGTTGACTATTACGTGGAGAGTAAATACGAGCCCTATGCCCGGGCTATTTTCGGCAATACACCGGAAATGTTGACTTTCTATTCCGAGTTGCTCGGAGTTAAGTACCCCTGGCCAAAATACAGCCAGTTGGTGGTTGAAGACTTTGTTTCCGGGGCTATGGAAAATACCTCGGCAACTATTCACTACGGCGGATTGCACCGCACCGATCGGGAATTGTTAGACGAGACCGATGAAGATATTGTGGCCCACGAGCTTTTCCACCAATGGTTTGGCGATTTGGTGACTTGTGAATCCTGGGCAAACATTCCCCTGAATGAAGGGTTTGCCACCTACGGGGAGTACCTGTGGTATGAGCACAAATACGGCCGCGATGCAGCGGATTACCGCCTGAACAACGACCTTGAACTTTACCTGGAAGAATCCGCGGCAAAGCAGGAAGATCTGATCCGCTTTGGGTATGATGACCGCGAGGAAATGTTTGACGGCCATTCCTACCAGAAAGGTGGTCGTGTACTCCACATGCTGCGCAAATATTTGGGTGATGAAGCCTTCTTTGCCGGACTGAACAAGTATTTATTGGACAACGCCTACTCGGATGTTGAAATTCACGAGCTGCGGCTGGCCATGGAAGATATCTCCGGGCAAGACCTGAACTGGTTTTTTAACCAGTGGTTTTTAGCTTCCGGCCATCCTATACTTGAAGTTAATTACCGCCAGGAAGAGGGTTCCGGAAATTGGGTAGTCAATATCCAGCAGGTACAAACCGGCGATGAAACACCCGTTTACCGCCTCCCGATGGATATAGATGTTTACGTAAACGGGAAGCCGCAACGTCAACGGGTAGAGTTGATTCGCCGCGATCAGGATTTCCCTTTGAATGTATCCGATGTTGACTGGATCAATGTTGATGCGGAAAAGATGATTCTGGGTGTCGTTCGCGACAATAAACCGGAGTCATGGTTTGCCTTGCAATTGAAGCAAGGTCCTCTTTTCAATGACCGCGCCGAAGCGATAGCCTATTATTCCGAAAGCGCCGAAGAAAATCCCGAAGCGAATGCGATGTTGGCTTTTGCTTTTGATGATCCGTTTTGGGGAATCCAGGAGATGGCATTGGACGGGTATGCCGTCAGTGTTGAAGCCGGTCAACAACTAGCCGACAAGATGAAAGGCATGGCACAGCGTCATAAAAACTCGCGGGTTCGTGTCTCGGCACTTCGGAACCTGGGTGCTTTTGAGGACGCTAGCTATCTGACCGTTTTTCAGGAGGCGCTGAATGACAGTTCCTGGAGGGTAGTTGCAAACGCGATGCGGGAAATCGGGAGGTTGGACCCGGCAATGGCTTTGGAAAAAGCCAACGCGTATGAAAACACGGAGAATTTGAATGTCATGAACGCCGTGTTGACCATTTATGCAGAGCATGGGGGTCCGGAGAAGAACGCCGTTTTTCAGCAAAAACTGGCTGAGAATAAGGGCTGGGAGCAATACCTGGTTATTGAATCCTATGGCGACTATTTGGGAAGACTTGAAGATCCCATAATTGTGGTTCAGGGCTGCCAGGCTCTTGCCGCTGCCGCGGGTGAATCGGATATCTGGTGGATGGGACAAGTTGCCCAGGGAGCGATTCGCAATGTGGTTGCCCACTACGAAACCGAGCGCCAGGAACTCGCCAAATCAGATGACGATTTTGTTATAAAAAGCAAGAGTATTGATTCCTGCATAGCAGAACTCGAGGGCATCCTGGAGCAAATGAATAGCAACTGATCCCGGCTACCTTTTCTTCTGTGGTTTCACAACGATCTATAGATCTAAAGAACAGCGGGCGGATCAGTTTTTGATCCGCCCGCTGTCTTTGGTTTTGTCATTCAACCTTTAGTGTTGACTTTAGGGTTGAAAAGCCGACCAAATTTTACCGGACTACATCACCGAAATTTCTTTGATCAATTTCTGCGTGGCAGTCGGCACTTTCGGAATGTGAACTTTCAAAACCCCTTCCAGATATTCTGCTTTGATTTTCTCGGGGTTAACGGTTTCCGGCAGATTGAAAGCGCGGTAGAACGTACTGAAGTTGTACTCACGGCGCGTGAAGGTGGCTTTTTCTTCTTTGGTTTCTTCTTCTTTTTCCACCTGAATTTCCAAAACACCGTTTTCGATATCTACCTTAAAATCTTTCTTTTTCATGCCTGGAGCAGCCATTTCAACCAGGTATTCGTTTTCGGTTTCCCTGATGTTGGTGGCAGGAACCATGGTAAACCCTCTTCCATCAAAAACCGAGGAAAGTGAGTCGTTGAAAAAATTCTCAACGTTAAAAACGTCAAAGAGATTAGTGCGGATGGCCGGGAACTTGGTCCCTTCTTTCCGCCAGCGAAGTAATGTGTTCATGATGTATTCGATAAAATGAATAATCGGGTCTTCGCGTTTCCTTAAAATGGCGGCCAATTCTGTGCGGTTGCCAAAACTGATCGTCAGGAAACCTTATCAAAAGTGTGTCCGGATCAGTTTCATTTCAATGACCGACATTCATCGTCACCAATGCTGCTCGTCAGTTTGGCAAGTGATCCTGGTCACCGCCTACATCCCTGTTCCGAATATTGTTTGTTACGTTTGTTAATTAGTTAAATTCATATCGCAGAAAACCACCGACATTATTGGTATTTACAAAAGTAGATTTTCCAAACTCATTAAAATCCGCACCAGCTCCAAATTGAAAAGCTTTAATACTTAAACCAATTCTTGTTCGCTGAAATAAATTGTAATTATTTGTACCAGCCGTAGGAAATGCATTTACCAATTCAAGTTGGGTAAACAGATTTAACTTAGCTGTCAGCGTTGGTTCATACCGTGTAAGTACAAATAAATCAATATTGGGTTTTTCCAAAACTTCACTAACCACCCAACTGAAAAAGGTAAAATTATTCTTATAATAAAAGTATTGAACACCTGCTTTAGGGTAAATACCTTTATTATTTATTTGGGCTACAATTACAGGGGCAAATCCTTTTAACTTTTGGTGATTGTAACTTATCGCTTCTGTGAAACCAAAAGCAGGTAGATAGGATGAGGTGGTTTGTTTGTAGTCTATACTTGCTCTGTTTCTATTAAAGAAGAGAAACTTAGAATTATCGGATTCCTTATTTTTAAAATGCTTAAAAAATAAAACGTCTACGGTTATTTTCTTGTTGCCCGAGAAAACTTCAACAGGAACTTGTGCAATGGTATCATTCACCAAAGTGAATGATACCATTGTTAAGAAGAAAATTGAACGGATTATCACTTTAGACTCATTAGAATTTCTGAAAATTCACTGGCTTGTACCACAAAAGGCAAGTGTGAAGTTTCCATTTCAAATGTCTTAATGATGGTGCCATTATCTTTTATCATTCTTTGTTGGAGAGTGTATGGCACAGCTTGATCCAGGGTCGTAGAGATGTAGTATTTTGGAACACTCGTAAATTTCTCAGTGAGAGTTACTTTATCATTTAGTGCTTTAGCTGGTTCGGCTCTGTGATACTTCACCAGGATGTCCTTCATATATTGAGGACAATCTGCACATACTGCTTCCGCAAGGGCTTCTTTTTTTATACTGGCTAATGAAAAGTCACTATTGAATTCTAAATTCATTCCTACTTTGCTGGTATTGTCTTTTTGAGAAAGCTCAATAACACTTTCACCATTCTTCGGCAGATAAGCGGAAACATAAACCAGTTTGCTGATTTTGTTTGGGTTGTTTTCAGCAACCTGGGAGATGATGGCCCCCGCCATACTGTGTCCTACAAGAATTACTTTTCCAGTCTGCGCATTGATGGCATCGGTAACAGTTTTTACATAATCATTCAACCCTATTCCAACACCGTAGGTATTATCGGCACCATGAGCGGGTAGGTTTACTACGACTACATTCGCATTTACTGCTAGTTGATTGCGAACAAACCCCCAGGCACTTTCGTCTGCCCAGGCTCCATGTACCAATACATAAGTAGGGTAGCGGGATTTGTTTTTCTCTATCTGGTCTATGATGAGCTGAGCCGCTTTGGTTCCTGAGTTCTGCTGTTGACCTGTAATTAAATTTCCATCCTGAACGGCGAATGCTTCAAACATTGGTGCTACGGTAAATTTGTTGTTTGGCATCTTACCAGCTTCATCTTCAATTCTAAAAGGCTGGATTTTCATACCAACATAGGCATCTGCATAATTTTCTTCGCTGTTTGCAAAACCGGTCCAGGTTTTGCCTTCTACCAAAAATTTTCCGTTCGGCAATTTGCATTTTAGCAGAATACAGGTACCGTGACATATCGCTCCTGTTGGTTTCCCAGTTGCGTAGAAATCAACAAAGAATTTTTGCAGTTGGGTGTTATTAATAAAAGTATACATCGGTCCTTGTCCACCACAGACCAAGACTGCTTTGTATTCATCCGGGTTTACCGAAGAAAGTTTAAGCGTTGTTTTCAGAAGAACTGATTTTGTCGGGTCTTTCAGAAATCCCAGCGATAAATAGTCCCAGGCAGCGTACTTGCTTTCGTCTTCCGGATTGCTAAAAGCATCAATTTTTATTTCACCGCCTTCAGGACTTGCAATGTCAACGGAGTAACCGGCGTGGGAAAATTCCCAATAAGGATGAGTTAACTCAGCGGCCCACACACCGATTGGCCAGCCTGTTTGCGAGTTTACAGAAGGGTTAGATGCGATCAACAGGATTTTCCCTTTGTTCCCTGCATTGTGTTGAGCAAATGAGAAGTTGGTGGTCAGAAGTATCGCAATTGATACAACCAATGTTTTTAGCACGTTCATCTAAGTAATTTGGCTGGTATTAAAAATCTTGCGGTAAAGATTAGCCTATATATTATCTTTGATATCATACACACTTAAAGTGTCATTACTCACTTTTGGGAGAGTATTGATGGATAGTGTATCATTAATTCAAATAGTATATGCCTGATTTTATATTTGATAGCAAAGTGTACTACAATCCCGTAGAATTTGCCATGGGAAGAATTGGGGGTACCTGGAAAATGCCTATCCTTTGGCGATTAAAGGACAAGGTTTTGCGCTATGGAGAGATTAAAAAGGATATTCCTCACATCACGCATAAAATGCTGACAAGCCAACTCCGTGAGTTGGAGGCTGAAGGCTTTGTTACGCGAGTCGTTTACCCGGTAGTTCCACCAAAAGTGGAGTATTCTATAACAGAGAGAGGCGGAAGATCTATTCTTATTATAGAAGTGATTCGAAACTACGGACTTGACTTAATGAACGAATTTGGCATTGATAGCAAGGAATTTGAGAAACGCAAGAATTCTAAATAGAGAAACAAGTAAAATAAATTAAATATAATACTATTGGTTTATTTATTAATAATAATGATCATCGTCTATATTTAACCGATTGCCATTGATGTTGTTTAAGACAATTCATTAATCGTAAGATTGGTTAACTATTGGCTTACCGGAATAAAGCTGATAGCCGCCCCACCCCCCGGAGCAAGAGCAAGGGTAATCAGATCGCCGGCGTCCACCTCGCGCTCTTCAATGGCCAGCGAAGTGGGATTGTCATTCCAGTGGGCGCCTTCTCCATCCCGGTAAATCCTGGCGGTATATCGTTTTCCGGGCTCGAGAAAATCCAGTGACACATCCAGTGTTCTGGCATTTTCATCGCTTACAGCACCCAGGAACCAGCGGTCGCTGGAGCGTTGCTGACGGGCAATGACCACAAAGTCTCCAGGCTCTCCGGAAAGTACGCGGGTTTGCTCCCAATCCACCGCCACATCGCGGATGAATTGAAGACCCGGTTGATCCTGGTAGTTCTCCAGCAGGTCAGGTACCATTTGCACGGGTCCGTAGAAAACCACATAAAGCGCCAGTTGCTGGGCCAGTGTAGTGTTGACCTGATTGTCGGGTTTATAAGGTTTCAGTTTAATGTCGAAAATGCCCGGGGTATAGTCTATCGGGCCACCAAGCATCCGGGTGAACGCCACAATGCTGGCGTGTTCCGGCGGGTTTCCTCCGTCCGGGCACCAGGCGTTGAATTCCTGGCCTCTCAGCCCTTCCCGGCTGATCTCGTTGGGCCAGGTTCTCCGGGTGCCGGTGTCTTTGATTGGCTCGTGGGCATTTACCGCGATATTAAACGTAGCGGCGTGTTCCACCACTTTCCGGAAATGGTTGATCATAAACTGGCCGTGGTGATATTCTCCTTTTGGAATGATTGTTCCAACATAACCTGTTTTCACCGTGTGAATTCCGTGGTACTGCATCAGGGCAAAAGCCGAATCCATCCACTTTTCGTAGGCCAGCGGCATGGATGAAGTTTCGTGGTGCATGATCAGATCAACCCCTTTTTCCCGTCCATATCGCACCACTTCAGCCAGATCGTAATCGGGGTAGGGCGTTACAAAATCAAAAGGTCCCTGTTCAGGACGGCCATCGCCAAACCAGCTCGCCCAACCGGTATTCCAGCCTTCTACCAGAATGGCTCCGATATTGTTGGCTGCAGCAAAATCCATCATCTCTTTGGCATAAGCCGTGGTAGCACCGTGGTTGCCGCCTTCCATGTCCCAACCCCTTCGACCCAAATGCATATCCCACCAGATGCCAGCGTACTTGGTGGGTTTAAAATAACTGACATCGCCGATTTTGTTGGGCTCATTCAGGTTCAGGATCAACGAGCTTTCTATAAGATCTCCAGCTCGCTCCGCCACCTGGATCATTCGCCAAGGCGTATTGAATGGACCTTCAAGATCGGCTTTCATTCCGTCGGCACGGCCCACCAGCTCCGCCTGCATCAGCAGTGATTGTGTGTCAACCTTCAAGGTCATATCGCTGTAGTTGATCAGCGCGGCCTCGTGAAATGCAAGATACAGCCCTTCTGAGGTGCGCATCGTAATCGGGGTGTTCACCGCATTTTCAGGAATATAGGTTTGCGCAAGGCTGGGGTGATTTCGCTTTTTGGTGGCATCAATTTCACTGAACCGCGAAGTCGTGTAAAGGTGTTCGGTAATGTCCCAATCGCCGGGACCCCACCAGCATAAATGGTCAGCAGTCAGGTTGAATTCCGTATCCTCATCCTGAAGCACAACATTGCCAATATTTTGTGGAAATTCATAGCGAAAAGCAACCCCGTCATCATAAGCCCGGAAGCGCACAGAGAACGATCGTTCCGGTAATTCTTTATTGTTCAGTTTCACCAGCAATTCATTGCCATGATCGCGGATCTGGCGTTGTTCTCCCCAGGGCTGAGTCCAGGTTTCATCAATCGTGCGAACCTCCGTTCCGCTGATCTCAAATCCTTCGGTGAAATTGATTCCCCCTGAAAAGCGCAATCCGAGCAGGGAAGTGTCCAGCAACATAGATTCCTCATGCTTTAGCATATAGGCCGGCGTTCCGTTGGCCGTCAGAAATACGGTCACATTGAGCTTTCCATCCGGCGAGCTGAGCACTTGGCTGGCCGGTTTTGCGGTCTTCATTTTGCATCCGGTGACCACCGCCAGCAGCGTTAGAACAAATAAAATTTTAGGCATGATCCAAAGATAAAAATGCCGTGTTAAGGGGAGGGGAATAAAAAACAGAGATCCGGAGTTACTGAACTCGGTCCACAGGCGGACAACCCGCATTTAGAACCCCTGCATCTCCACCAATCTGCGATAGACTCCGTTATGGGCCATAAGTTCAGGGTGATTCCCGCGTTCAACAATCCGGCCGTCCTGCATCACTGCAATTTGATCTGCGTGTTGAATGGTGCTCAACCGGTGAGCGATTACAACAGTGGTTCGATTGCGCATCAAATTGGAAAGGGCTTCCTGAACCAGTTTCTCGCTTTCGGTGTCCAGGCTCGAAGTCGCTTCGTCAAGAATTAGAATGGGCGGGTTGCGCAAAACAGCCCGGGCAATGGTCAGGCGCTGGCGTTCCCCGCCGCTCAGTTTAAGGCCGCGGTCGCCGATCATGGTTTGGTATCCGTGAGGAAGCGCGCTGATAAATTCATGGGCATTGGCCACTTTCGCGGCATTTTCCACGGCTTCTTCCGTTGCATTTTCAACACCGAAGGCAATATTGCGATAAACGGTATCATGGAAAAGAATACTCTCCTGCGTAACAATACCTAACAACCCCCGAAGGTCGCGCAATGACATAGACCGGATATCCCGGCCGTCAATGAAGATGGCCCCCCCGGTAACATCGTAGAAACGCGGCAGTAAATCCACCAGTGTGCTTTTGCCGGAACCCGATTGACCCACCAAAGCAAGTACTTGTCCTTTGGGGATATTCAGGTTGATATTATTCAATACCACTTGTGCCTGCTGATAGGAAAAATCAACATTCTGATACTCAACCGAATGTTCCAGAATACTGACCGGGGCTGAGCCGGGATTTTCGGTGATATTGCTTTTTGCTTCCAGCAATCCTTCGATTCGCTCCATGCTGGCAATTCCGCGCTGGATATAATAGTACGAATTGGCGAATGCCTTGACCGGATTGATCAGGTTTGCGAAAATCAAAATGAAACCGATGAATACTTCACCGGAAAATTCTCCCGTGATCACCATTTTTCCACCGAACCACAACACAACAGCGACAACCAGAATGCCCAGAAATTCCGAAAGCGGGGATGACAAATCGCGGCGGTTTAAGGCGCTGGTCTGCAGTCGGTAGTGTTCCTGTATAGCCGTTTCAAAACGCTCCTGCTGGTAGTGTTCGGCATTAAAACCCTTGACAATACGCAGGCCACCCAAGCTTTCTTCGATTAAGGAAATAATCCAGCCGACCTGATCCTGGGCTGCACGCGAAGGCTTTTTAAGTGATTTGCCAATTCCACCAATGATAGCGCCGGTCAGCGGAAGCAAAATCAAAACAAACAACGTCAGGGGAAAGCTGATGCTCATCATGGCCACAAGGAAAAACAAAATCAACACTGGCTCCCGGAATGCCGATTCGAGGGTGTTCATGATGCTCCACTCCACTTCCGTAACATCCGTTGTCATTCTCGCGATAACGTCGCCTTTTCGCTTTTCCGAAAACCAACTCATCGGCAAGTCAAGCAGTTTGCTGAAAAGTTGGCGGCGCAAATCACGGACCACGCCGGTTCGCAGCGGTGCAAGGCAATACATGGCCGCATACCGGGAAGCGTTCTTCAACAAAAAGACCGCAACCACAACGGCGCAGACCACCACCAAGCCGGCAATCTGTCCCTTTTCAGCCACGTAATGCCCGAAACGGTAATTGAAAATACCCGCCAAAGCCCGACCTGACCACGCAAAGTCTGGTTCACTCGGGGGAATGTTCACCGTACCAAAAAGAACCTGGAGGAAAGGAATGACCATCAGCAGGCTAAACAGACTGAACAGGGCGTACAGCAGATTGAACCCGATATTGGCCAGGGCCTGTGTCCGGTAACGGGCGGCCAAACTGAGAATGCGTCTAAAGCTTTTCATCCAGAGGGCCAAAGTTAGCACCGCGGCGTTGCCCGGCGCGAGCGGCGGGGAAGGCCGTACCCTCCCCCCCCCCGCCGAAGCCCCCGGAACGCTATCTTTACCGGCTATGAATTCCCGGCGTCAACAACAGGTAGGGCAGATGTTGCAGGAAGAAATGGCTGCGTTGTTCCAGCGCCACGGTTTGGAATGGTATGGGTCCGCACTGGTCACGCTGACAGAAGTACGGGTCAGCCCCGATCTTGAAATTGCCCGTTTCTACTGCAGTGTTTACAACGTCAGCCTTCCCCAGTTGACCATTGACCGGCTGAACAGTCACCTGACGGAAATCCGGTTTCAGCTCGGCAAGCGTATCCGTCACCAGCTTCGCAAAGTGCCGCTGGTGGAATTCCTGCTTGATGACAGCCTCGACAGGGCTTTCCGCGTTGATGAACTCCTGAGCCAATCCTGAACGGGAATCTGTGAAACTGAACCGATCGCTTTCCTGGAGAATCGCCTGGCGCTATATCTTTTCCCGGAAATCCACGAACGCGATCAACGTCATTGCCGGGGTTTCCATGCTGGGTATTATGGTCGGTTCCGCCGCACTCATCATTGTGCTTTCAGCCTTTAACGGCTTCGAAGGGCTGGTCAAACAACTCTATTCTTCGTTTTACCCCGACTTGTCCATTCAACTGGCCGAAGGCAAGCATTTTCGCGCCGATTCGCTGGATCTCGAAGCACTGCGTGGCGTGAAGGGTATAGCCGCGCTCAGCCTGACGCTTGAAGAAAATGCCATCGTGGTTTATGACGAAAAAGAGCACATTGCCGTGGTCAAAGGTGTGGATGATGCCTTTGCCGATGTGACGGCTGTTGACGACAGCGTTATTGTGGGCAAATACCGGCTGACGGCACTTCGCGCGGATTCCGTTTTTGTGGATTGCGCGGTACTCGGTGCGGGCGTTGCGGATGCCCTTGATGTCATGCTTGGACCCAATGCCGGTTTCCTGAGCCTTTACATGCCCCGGCGCGGAATGAACAGCGGTATTGGGGCATCAAGAGCTTTCCGGGAACGGCGCATTCGCCCGACCGGAATTTTCCGCATCCAGCAGGAATTTGATTCGCGTTTTGTTATTGTTCCCCTGCCTTTCATGCAGGATTTGCTGGAATACCGCGACAATAATATCGGAGCAGTGGAAATTAAACTCGAAGACGGGGCCAGTTCGGACAGGGTGCAACGCGAATTGCAGTCCATTGTCGGAGATCGGTTTACGGTGCTGACCCGCTACCAGCTCAACCCAACCGTTTACCGGGTCATGAGAACGGAAAAATGGGCGGTTTATCTGGTGCTGACCTTTATCCTGATTGTTGCAGCATTTAATATGATCGGGTCCATTTCCATGTTGGTGATCGAAAAACGCCGCGATATCGGTACCCTGCAGGCACTCGGCGCCAGCCGCCGACAAATTCAATCCATTTTTTTACTCGAGGGAATGGTTCAAACCTTGATCAGCATGGGCATCGGTTTTGCCATTGCGCTCGTATTGTTAGTGGGCCAGATCTGGTTCGAATGGCTTAAGATTCCCGGGTCCGGCACGTTTGTAGTGCAGGCGTATCCGGTTCAAATCCAGCCGCTTGACTTTCTGCTGGTCAGCATTACTATTTTGTTGATAGGTGTTGCGGCGGCCTGGTTTCCCGCTCGACAAGCGGCTGCAACCCGCTACATGATTCGCTCGGAATAAGCAGCACCGTTGAGTCTGCACCAATCTGGCACAGTTACCTAACTCGATAGAAAACATTACCGCGATGAACAACTTAAGGCATCTGATCGGATTGGCGCTGATGCTCTTTGTCAGTTCCGCAGGGCAAACGATTCAGGCACAGATCAACGCCAACAAAGTGGTGGAGCCCTACATCATGCCTCGCAATTTTTTATTTGTCGAAGTGGGCGGGCCAGCCCGCAACGCCGTTTTGTTCAATTACCAGCGCATTTTCCCCGTTAACGATGCCGCCGCGCTTACAGCCAGAGCCGGTTTTTTCGGATTTGGCAACAGCCGTTCCGGAGGGTCGGAGGCCCAACTGGATGTCGCGGGCGGACTGGGACTTTTGCTGAGCATTCAAAACGAGCACAACATGGAAATTGAGGCGGCGTATGACCGTTTCCTTTCCCGCGAAGAATACATCCGCAACCGCGATCAAAACCGCTACCTGCTCACCGCAGGTTACCGTTTGCAGCCGGACAAACACGGCAAAGGATTTGGTATGCGGGTTGGCTTGGGCATGCTCGTCTATACAGAAACCGAAAAAATGTTAAACGACTTCGCGCCAAGCGTGCCGGAGGAATCCACCGGATTTTACCCGATGGGATATCTTGGCATCGGCTATGCTTTTTGACGAATCGGCTTGTCGTCCCCTTCGCTCAGCGCAACTCGCAAGTTCAATGCTGAAGTCGAAGCCGGAAACGCACCTGGTTTTCGCCCTGCCAGTAAACGGCATAAATCCGGGCATACAAGGTAAAAGTCGAGGGGTCAAAGTACCAGTCTTCTTCCGTGAATTCTGAATAGCGGAACGATGGTTCCAAAATAGCCTCCCCCGCACCGACCCTCTGCCAACCCGATTCCTCATTTTCCCGCTCAACCGGCCAACCTCGGCGCGCCGCCAGTGGCAAGAGTTTCGCAACCAGCCGGTCTTCTTCCGGCCTGAATTGTTCTTGCGGCCCCAGCGGGATCACCAACCGGCCCCACCAGGTATAGCGGCCCGGCCCAGCGCCGTTTTCCATTCCGGCCGGTAAGCTGTCCGGCCCGGGAAAAAGTGCGCCGGGCCGCAGCACAGGTTCGATTTCCGACGCCATCCCAATTACTGATCCGGGTACTTCCCTGACGGCAAGCCCGAAAGTTTGCACCCGGCTGCTGAGCTTGCCCGACTCCTTATCCAGGATCAGGATTCGTTGAAAAGCAAAACCATCCGGTGCGGGCAGTCCGGCAAATCCGGCAAGCGTGTCTGTGCGCGAACCGGAATTTGAGGAAGCTTGTGCGGCCCAGGTGGCCAATAAAATTTCCAGACTCCCTGACAATACCCGGAGCTCGGATTGCACAAAGCCAATAGTCTGCACGCCAGCGGAAAGACTTTCCCAATCCGGTCCGGATTGTGCCACGTGGTTGCCAGATTCGGCAAAACCCTCCTGCTGAGCAACCATAGCTACAGGATAAATTGCGATAGCCAGTGACATCAACCCAGCCGGAATCATTTTCATGACGTGGGCGGCGCGTCCTGGCACAATTCCACCAAAATGCCGTTGGTGCTCTTAGGGTGCAGAAAACAGATGATTTTACCATCGGCACCAGGCACAGGTTCCTCATGCAAAAGCCGGAACCCCGCTTCGCGCAAACGGGTCATTTCGGCCCGGATATCGTCAACGGCAAACGCGACGTGATGCAGCCCTTCGCCCCGCTTCTCAATAAACTGGGCAATCGGGCTTTGTTCACGCGTTGCTTCCAACAATTCAACTTTGCTTTCGCCCAGGCGAAAAAATGACGTGCTCACCCCTTCGCGCTCCACAGATTCTGTTTTGTAGGGCGAATGGCCGAAGAGTTTTTCAAAAAGCGCATTCGCCTCTTCCAGGTTGCGCACGGCAATGCCGAGGTGTTCTATTCGGGGAAGTCCCATATCGGTGCAAATTGTGGGGTAAATTTCCGATGAATTCCGCGCAATGTTGCCCATCTACCTTGACTATGCCGCTACCACCCCCACAGACCCCCTGGTGCTGGAGGCCATGCTTCCCTATTTCAGCCAGCATTTTGGCAACGCATCCAGCAGGAATCACCGTTATGGCTGGATTGCGGCAGAGGCAATAAATATGGCCCGCGAGCAGGTAGCCGGGTTAATAGGCGCTGGTGAAGAAGAAATTGTGTTTACCTCAGGCGCCACAGAAAGTCTGAATTTGGCCATCAAAGGCGTGAGCGAACGATACAGGAGCAAAGGCCGCCACATCGTGACGTGCACCACCGAGCACCGCGC
>JANNSM010000401.1:0-4280 GCA_031402635.1 Bacteroidota bacterium
CCGGCAGGAATTTCTGGACGAGTTGAAACCGCTGTTTCTGGAAAGCTACCGGCTTCTTAGCGCCGGGCTTGAAGTGCCTGTCCTGCAATGGGAGGCCTCCATGCATGAAGGCGCAGATCTGGCGGAGACTTTTCGCCGGCAACAGAGCCGGGATCTGGCTGCCGGCCGCACGGGCGCCGGTCCCCACCGCGACGAGCTGTTGCTTCTTCTGGACGGTCATCCGGCCAGGCAACTCGGTTCACAGGGGCAGAAAAAAACTTTGCTGTACGCGCTGCGGCTGGCTCAGTGGCAGTGGCTTCATGCAAGGTTGGGCAGCCCTCCGCTGCTTTTGCTCGACGATGTTTTTGACAAACTGGACCGCGACCGGGTTCGGTCGCTTTTTGCGTTACTGGCCTCCACCAGCCAGGCACAGGTTTTAATTACCGATACCAACCTGAACCGGGTTGAGGAAGTGTTCGGGCATATCGGGGTTCCCTGCCAGTCTATCCGGGTGGAACCGGGGCGGATTGTCGGATTTTAACGACCTTTCCGGAATGAACCGCCAATCGAACGATCAATCTATACGAGCAATCCTTAAGGCCGTATTTCAGGATTATCGGCTGGAAGATAAAATTATGGAAGCCGACCTTCGCCATCGCTGGCCGGAGATCATGGGCGCGGCGGTGGCTCGTTATACGGATGAGATCAAGCTGCAAAAAGGGGTACTCAGCCTGCGTTTTTCTTCTGCGCCCATGCGCGACCAGTTCCGGTACAGCGCGGAGCAATTGCGAACCACCATCAATGAAGCGCTGGGCGAACAGCGGATCACCCGAGTGGTGGTTTTTTAGAAACGCTCCAGCTTGCTGAAATGAAAATCGCCTTCGAGGATGGCATTTTCATCGCTGTCGGAGCCGTGCACGGCGTTTTCGCCAATGCTCGTCGCGTAAGACTTGCGTATGGTTCCCTCGGCGGCTTGTGCGGGGTTGGTGGCGCCAATGAGTTTGCGAAATTCTTCAACGGCGTTGTCCCTTTCCAGGATAGCGGCGACGATAGGGCCAGAGGACATAAAGTCAACCAGTTCGCCGAAGAAAGGCCTTTCCTTGTGCACTTCATAAAAGAGCCCGGCCTGATCGGGGGTCATCCGCGTGTATTTCATTGCCCGGATGCGGAATCCCGCATCGCCGATCATTTTAAGAATATTGCCGATATGACCGTTGCGAACGGCATCCGGTTTGATCATGGTCAGAGTAATGCGGCCAGCCATATGCAGAAGTTTAGGGTGGATGCCATTCCGGAAAAATAGAACTCCGGAATGAATCGGCCGCAAAGGTAACCAAAAGAGGCCCTTCGACACACCGGCCCGGTGTCAAAAATCGCTACCTTCGCGTCTGCCCGTTATGCAGGACCTCCACGAGCTAAAAAGCATACTCTCCCGGCCCCGCCGCATTGCTATTGTAACCCACGCCCGCCCGGACGGCGATGCCGTGGGTTCGTCGCTGGGGCTATACCATTACCTCATTCTGCGGGGTCACGAGGTCCGCGTCGTGGTGCCCAATGCCTATGCGGACTTCTACCGCTGGCTTCCCGGCGAAGAGTTCATCCTGGACCACCAGAAATCCGGTGCTGCCTCGGCCCTCGTGCTGGACGATGCCGAGCTGATTTTCTGCCTGGATTTCAACGTTCCCGCCCGGCTGGAAGCCATGGCACAGCGGCTGCTCAAAGCCCCCGCCACCCGGGTATTAATAGACCACCACCGGGACCCCGACCACTTTACCCGCTTCGTCTGGCATGATATCCGGGCTAGCTCCACCGCCGAGTTGGTTTATACCCTGCTTCGCGAAATGGGCGAATTGTCGTGGCTCAGCCGCGAAGCCGCGCTATGCCTTTATGTCGGCATCATGACGGATACCGGTTCGTTCCGCTACAGCAATACCACTCCCGAAACGCTGCGGGTGGCGGCAGCACTGCTTGAATTCGGCCTGGACGCCGAAGAGATTTACGAACGAATTTTCCACACGTTCAGCCAGGACCGGATGCGATTTTTCGGGCATTGCCTGGTCAACAAATTGCAGATTTTCCCCGAGTACCGGACCGGACTGATTGTGGTCAATCAGCACGAGCTGGAAACCTTTCGCGTTAAAACGGGAGATACAGAAGGGCTGGTCAATTACCCGCTCAGCATATCCGGGGTTATCTTCGCCGTGCTGCTTATTGACCGGGGTAATCTGCGCAAAATGTCCTTCCGGTCAAAGGGTGATTTCAATGTTGACCAGTTCGCACGCGACCATTTTAGCGGCGGTGGCCATAAAAATGCGTCCGGAGGCGCTTCAACCGAAAGTCTTGATGCTGTTGTGGACCGGTTTCTGCAACTCCTTCCAATGACCGAAGGTCTTTTGGATCCCGGAACCAAATCCAATGAAACGGTGGCTCCGCCGGCCGGAGTTTCCGATCAGTAGTCGCCCGGATTAAACCCTGCCCTGATTCAACCCTGCCCTGATTGAACCCTGCCCGGATTAAACAAAAAGACGTTCGCTGATTTTTCTTCCCAAAAGCAAAACTCCCTTCGATTCCATGAAGATTTTAATAACACTCACCCTTTTGTCCTCCCTGTTATCCCCCTGCCAGGCCGATTCCGGTAACGCAGACGAGCGTGATCCGTCCAAGGCCACCCCGGTATTGCGAACCTCGCTTGCGGGTGATTCGGCCAGGCTGGCCCAGGCGGCGGCTGACCAAGCGATCATTGTAAAGTATATCGCTGACAATAATATTCAAGATGTCAAACAAACCCCTACGGGCCTGTTTTACACTGTAAATGAGCCGGGCACCGGCAAGCCGGTTCAGGCAGGTTATATCGTCAAAGTACATTACACCGGTCGCCTGCTGGACGGCACCGAGTTTGATTCGTCCATTAAACGGGGAGAGCCTTTGCAGTTTCCCATTGGTAAGGGTAAGGTCATTCCGGGCTGGGACCAGGGCATTCCCTTGTTTTCGATCGGAGGAAAGGGTACGTTGTATATCCCGTCCGGCCTCGCCTATGGGGCCTCCGGATTCCCCGGCGTAATTCCACCCAATGCCGTGTTAATCTTCGATATCGAAGTGGTGGATGCCTTTGACCAGGCCCAGGCCGACGCCAAAGACAAGGCGCAGAGCGAGGCCACCATCCAAGCTTACCTCAAAGCCAAAAACCTCAAGGCGGAGCAGACGGCGAGCGGACTGTACTACGTCATCCAGTCTCCGGGCACGGGCGAAAAATTGGCTCCCGGCAAGACGGTCAGCGTTCATTATACCGGCAAATTCACCGATGACCGCGTGTTTGACGCGTCAGTTGGCGGTGGAGAGCCGCTCACCTTCGCCTGTGGCCAGGGCCGCGTGATCAGGGGTTGGGATGAAGGCCTGACTCTTTTCGCTAAAGGGGGAAAGGGCATCCTGATCGTTCCGCCACACTTGGGCTACGGATCTTCAGCCCGTGGACCCATCCCGGCTAACTCCGTGTTAGTCTTTGAGGTGGAAATTGTGGATATCCAGTAAATGCCGCGATTCGTGTTAGGGATTAACCCTGTTTACCCCGTACTTTTGCGACCGGAAAGCGAACCGGCTTCAGACGCCCGGTGCAGCCTGCAAACTTTGGTGGGCCTGGCTTGTTCAATTCATTTGCAGGTATTTTTTAACTGATTTACATGGAACTCTCCAATACCGATCAATACCTGCCCATCGCGTTGATGTTCATCATGGCCTCCGGCTTTGTCGGATTGACTATGGCGGTTACACATTGGCTTGGGCCAAAGCGGAAAACCGCCATTAAAATGGAGGCTTTTGAATGCGGTATTGAGTCGAAAGGAAACGCTCGCGCTCCGCTGAACATCAAGTACTTTCTGGTGGCGATCCTGTTCGTTCTCTTTGATGTGGAAGTCATCTTCATGTATCCCTGGGCCGTGAATTTCATTGACCTTGGCCTTTTGGGATTCCTGGAAATGCTCTTATTTATCGGTACGCTGATGCTGGGTTTTTTCTACATCCTGAAGAAGGGTGCTCTGAAGTGGTAAAAATTCAAATGGAATAATTGACACGAATGCACAGGCCATGGAACCCGTAGTCAGAACCATACAAATTGCCGGGCGCCCGGACGGCGCAGAAGGACCGGGTTATTTTGCCACGAGCCTTGAAAAGGTGGTGGGTCTTGCCCGCAAGAATTCAATTTGGCCGCTGCCGTTTGCCACCTCCTGCTGCGGCATCGAGTTCATGGCAACTATGGGCGCCCATTACGATCTCGCGCGCTTTGGATCCGAGCGGCTCAGTTTTTC
>JANNSM010000402.1:0-14679 GCA_031402635.1 Bacteroidota bacterium
CGGAATCAGTTCCGGCAATTCGGACCCGCTGTTTGCCAGCTTCCCCTTCCTCAAAGGCGTTGACTTGTTTTTCCCGACCACGCCACCTTCGGTCATCGTGCTGACGTTGAACGGCCGCAGGTTGCCGGTTCGCAATCTTCGATCGGATTCTGACGGCCCGATAGTGGCCGTCTTTGATTGAGCAAATTAAAACGTACTATTTTCTACGTTTTGCCCCGGTGCCGGTACTGCTCGGCGCGCCGCCGCCCTTTTTCTTCCATGATGCGCTTCAATGGCTGCATCAGCGACGGAAACATGCTGGCGATTTTGGACAACCAGCCGCGGTGATCCGGAATGATCAGCTCGGCTGGCCGGGTCTTCAGCGATCTGAGGATGGCATCTCCAACCCGTTGCACCGACATCGCGCCCGGACCGGAAAAAGTGATCGCCGCTTCGTCGTATTTCAGTTGCTCATCGAGCATCGGCGTGTCCACCAGGTCGGGGCAGACGCAGGTTACAGCGATGCCGCGGCTGCGCAGTTCCTGTCGGGCAATCAGCGAATAAGCCCGAACGCCAAATTTTGAAGCGGAATACGCACCGATGCCCGGAACCGGGGCAATCCCCGCCATACTGCTCAGGTTGATGATGTGACCCCCGCGCCCTGCGCGAATCATCTGCGCTGCACAAAGACTGGTGCCGTACATCACGCCTTTGAGGTTGATGTCCACGTGCCGGTCAATCAGGGCAGGTCCGGAATTTTCAATCAGTGCGGGAATGATGATTCCGGCATTGTTGATGACCAGGTCAACAGCACCAAACTTTTCAAGGGTCTGGTGCAGTGCGCTTTCCCAGGCAGCAGCCTGACTTACATCGGTGTTTAGCAGGAGCAACTGCTCCTCGCCGGCCATGTTACTCAAAACGGAATGCAAAGCCGAAAACTGAACATCCATTGCGGTCAGTTGCCAGTTTTCTGCCAGCAGGCGTTTGGCCAGATACAGACCGATGCCGGAGGCTGCGCCGGTCACGATGGCTGTGCCGGCAAAAGATTTTTCAGCGCCGGCAGGGAAATTGTATTCGGGCAAAGAATTTACGTTTAGAACCAAAAGCGAAAGATCGGGCTTTCGTTCCGAGCCTACCGCAACACCTCAAAAACCACCGATTTTTTCGGCTCGGCACCGCTCAGGCTCATCAGGTAAATGCCCGGTGGAAGGGTTGTCGCGGAGAACACGGCGCTGTTGCTTCCTTCAACCTGCCGCACTTGTTGCCCGGCAACAAGATACCCGAGTGCGTTAACGATTTGCAGATTGACATCGCCGCTGTGCGCAGCCGGCCATTCGACCCGAAACTGTGTGGAAGCCGGATTGGGAATAACCTGCAACGGAGCAAAATCCGCTGGCACATTTCGGCGGGCGCTGCTGTCGGTGAGGAATGTGTAAGTCCGCAAGGCAGTTCCCCGGAAAAGATCCGGAGCGGAGCGCTCTTCACACTGACTTATAACGCGGAACTGGTAAAGTGAAGCAGAGTCTAAACCGGTTAACGTGATGAAAGGGTTTTCGGCATCTCGTGAATTTGCGGGCTGGCCCGCTTTCCGGTACACCACGCGGTAACCCTGGTTGGCGTAAACATCCGGCAGCCACGTCAACGACGCGGTGTGGTCGCTGACATCGATAACGGATATTCCCCGCGGAGAAAAACAGACCGAAGTAGTAAAACGATCCGGGTAAGACCATTCGCTGTGCAAGCCCGTGGTCAGGTTCGTGTCGCAAAATGTGCGGACCTGCCATTCGTATTCCTGGTTTTCCGATAGTGAATTCAGCAAGGCGAATGCCGTTGACGAAGTGAGCCCTTGCCAGGAAGTATCCGCACCGGTGAGTTTTCTCAGCCGCAGTTCGTAGTCCTCAGCCCCGTAAACCGGATTCCAGGCCAGGGTGGCTCCATTGGTCATCAACTCGCTGACGCGCAGATTTTCCGGCGCAAGGCAAGGGCCGTTTTCAAAAAGTGAATCGTCCAGCGTGATCGTCTGGCTGTAGAAAACGGAACATAGGTTTTCTTCATCGTTGCCGAAAAACAGTTTTCCCGTCACCGTATAGGTGCCCGGCAGGCTGTAGCGGTGGGGAGCGGGAATGGCTTCGGATGAAGTGGTGCTGTCGCCAAAAGACCAGTGATAGCGCAGAATTTTTTCGGTATGGAAATATTCCGGCGTGTCAACGGCAACCGTATTTCCATTTCTGGTTAACGTAAACAAAAGGTCAGGGTTGAGCTCCGGGTTGACGGTGATGTGTTGGTAATCCAGGGCAAGAACGGTGCCTGACGCCATATCCACCAATTCCACAAAAACCGGCAACAACTTGTCCACGGTAAAATTGGAAGCGTTCATCAGCTCTTTGATCCTGAACCGGAAGACGTTGCCGTAAAACGGCTCGTCCGGCCTGAAACTGGTGTACCAGCGGATAGTGGTGCTGTCGGGCAGCGCATACATCGGCTCGCCGTCGGCATCAGTCAACTCGTAGCACAGTGCAAGGGTGTCTTCAAACGCAAAAGAACACGGCAATTCGCCGTGAACAATGTCAATGCGGGGCATGGTTTGTAAGTACAGACTGCTGTCAGCTATCCACTGGCTGAGGTAGTTTTTCACGCTTTTATAGCGCGGATCCAGCGACAGGTTTTTCCATTCGTTTTTATCCAGATCGCGCTGCCTGCCGATCAGGTAAAGTTCTTCCTGGGCAACAGCCTTTGCCGTGTCGCAGAAATCTTCTCCGGGCTCGCCAAGACCGCGGTGTTTGATGTAGTGAAACTGTTCATCGCGAACCGAAAACTGCACAAAGCAACGGGTTGGCGTTCCAGACTGCCGCAGGCTGGTCACAGCCGGCCGATTGCGCATCAGCGAAGGATTGGCCAGAAAAGGCATCAGGCTTTCCCCGTCCAGGTAAGGTCTTCCGTCCGGAAACTTCGGAGCGCCGATACCGGTCATCTCCAGTACCGTAGGAAAAATGTCCAGCGTGCTGACCGGGCTGAGTACGTTTTCGCAAAAAGATTTTTCCGGGTGCCGGATCACCAGCGGAATGCGGGTATCGGTTTCCCAAAGCCCGAATTTGTGCCAGTGTTTTTTTTCGCCCAGCGAATACCCGTGGTCGCTGAGCAGAATCACGATGGTGTTTTCGGCCATATTCATCGAATCCAGCGCATCCAATACCCTGCCGATTTGCGCATCGGCAAACTCCACGCCGGCCAGGTAGGCGATTACGGCGTTCGCGCGTTTGGATTCCGATAGAATGAAGTTGCGCTCTTCTTCCGTCAACGCTGTGTCCACCACGGGTTTAACGTCAAGGGTGTCCGGCCAGAAAATGAAGGTTTCGTGTTGACCACCGCCGGAAGCCATGTCCTTGCCAAAAGGCGGAAGCGCGTCAAAATCAGCCCATATCGGGTCTGGTTGGGGCGGCATGATCACGCCGTTGGGCGGCGACTGATTGGGCGGGTCGTTGTAAGGTTTGTTGTAGGGCAGATCGTAAAACGCTTCGGGGTCCAGGTAATCCTGTCGGAAATAACGGCGGGGAAGCAACAGCGGTTTATGGGGCAGAAAAATGCCCAGGGTCATGAACAACGGCCGGTTGCAAAAGGCAGATGGATTGGATTCGTAGGTGTTTAAGAGCGAAATCGCCGTGTCGGATGCCAACTGATCAAACATATACGGCTCTACGGAATCGGCCAGAGGAGCCCAGATAAATCCCGGTATTCCCTCGTCAACATAAGTGATCAAACTTTGGTCCGGGGGAAATGCGATATACTCACTCCAACTGAGTTTGCGTTGGCAGGGGTCGGGCTCCAGCGTGTCAAAGTCGTTGTCGAATCCTTCGTTTTTCCAGCCGAAATAGACTTTGTTGATGCCCAGCGTGTAGTAGCCGGAATCGCGGAGTACCTGAGGCAGCGTGTAAACCACCGTGTCTTTGGCCAGAACCTGGAAATTATCCCGGAAGACCGGTTGGATGCCTTCGTTGTCGTAAACGCCGGTATAGTCGGGGTCTTTGCCGCTCATCAGGCTGGTTCGCGATGGGCATGAGCGCGGGGCAGAGCAGTACGCGGACTGGAACACTACGCCATTGCGGGCGAGGCGGTTCAGGTTGGGCGTTTCTGCCTGCGGATGGCCGTCTAAAAGGTAGTTCTGGTAGTCATTCAGATCGTCAACGATGATCACGAGCACATTGGGACGGGAAGTCGTTTGGCTGATCGCGGGAGAAAAACAAACCAGAAGCGCCAAAATGGCGAATAAGCTGCGCATGGGGGAACCCGAAAGGTACGCAGTACCCGCATTCCGGCATAGCGGTAAGCTCCAGCCTGGAAAGGGCGTTTTTTCTGCAGGTCGAAGGGCCGAATAACGAGTTTGAAAAGGGCTCCTGGAGTTCAATGAACAAGAAATGTATAAAGTAAACAAAACCAATAGTAAATGCTTTCCCACAGCCTGAAAAACAGCGCACTTTCTCTTCAATATCCGGGTACTTTTTCGTAATTTCGCCAAGTTATGCCGGGCGGTAGTCCGGGCCAAAAAACGCACCGGAATTGAGCACTGAAAATTTGTTACCGACCGGTACTACGCCAGTACCGGGAGACCTCCCGCAGCATCATCCAAACGCTGCTGATTACACCGCCGAAAACATCCAGGTTCTCGAGGGGCTGGAAGCCGTCCGCAAGCGTCCGGCAATGTATATCGGCGACATTTCCGTCAAAGGTCTTCACCACCTGGTTTATGAGGTGGTTGACAATTCCATTGACGAAGCGCTGGCCGGGTACTGCGATACCATTACCGTTACCATTCACAAAGACAACTCCATTTCCGTTTTGGACAACGGTCGGGGCATCCCGACCGAGCTGCACAAAAAGGAAGGCAAGTCAGCCCTGGAGGTCGTCATGACGGTGCTCCACGCGGGCGGCAAATTCGACAAGGATACCTATAAAGTTTCCGGCGGTCTCCACGGGGTAGGGGTCAGTTGTGTCAATGCGCTTTCTTCGCGGCTGCGGGCCGAAATTTTCCGGAATGGCAAGGTTTGGGTGCAGGAATACGCCAAAGGTATTCCCCAGGGTGATGTTCACCTGATCGGTGAAACCACCAGCACCGGCACCCTGGTGACCTTTCTTCCCGACAATACCATTTTCACCGAATCGGTATTCAATTTTGACATGCTGGCCGCGCGTCTTCGGGAGCTGTCCTACCTGAACCGCGGCATCCGGATTTCCCTTACGGACGAACGTGATACCGATGAGAACGGCCAGTTTACAGTAGAGAATTTCTATTCACAGGGCGGGCTTGTCGAGTTTGTTCAATACCTGGATTCTACCCGGGAGCCCCTGATTGAAGTGCCCATTTACACCGAAGGCGAGCGCGATGGCGTCATCGTTGAAATGGCGCTGCAATACAACACGGGCTACAACGAAAACATTCACTCCTACGTCAACAACATCAACACGATTGAAGGCGGCACCCACGTGGCCGGCTTCCGCCGTGCCATGACGCGCACGTTCAAAGCGTATGCTGACAAAACGGGCGCACTGGAGAAGAACAAAATTTCTGTTACTGGCGACGACTTCCGCGAAGGGCTCACGGCCCTGATTTCGGTTAAAGTTCCCGAGCCGCAGTTTGAAGGCCAGACCAAGACCAAACTGGGCAACTCCGAAGTGAGTGGAATCGTGGATACCATCACCGGTGAAGCGCTGTCCCACTACCTGGAAGAACATCCCAGGATGGCCAGGATTATCATCGAAAAAGTGGTGCTTGCAGCCAAGGCCCGAATCGCTGCCCGCAAGGCGCGCGAACAGGTCCAGCGCAAAAACGTACTCAGCGGCGCAGGTCTCCCCGGCAAGCTGGCGGACTGCTCTTCAAAAGACCCCGGTGAATCGGAAGTTTTTCTGGTCGAAGGGGACTCGGCAGGTGGCACGGCCAAGCAAGGTCGCGACCGGACTTTTCAGGCCATTCTGCCACTTCGCGGTAAAATTCTCAACGTTGAAAAAGCGATGGAACACCGCATTTTTGACAATGAAGAAATCCGGAATATCTACACGGCACTAGGCGTCATTCCTTTGGAAGACAAAAGCCTGGACATCGCAAAACTCCGCTACCACAAGATTGTGATCATGTGTGATGCGGATGTTGACGGCAGCCACATTACCACGCTGATCCTGACTTTCTTCTACCGAAAAATGCTGCGGCTGGTTGAAATGGGGTATATCTATATCGCCACTCCTCCGCTTTACCTGGTTCGCAAAGGCAAGAATAGCCGCTATTGCTGGAATGACGAAGAGCGCAAAAAAGCGGTAGAAGATCTGGCGGGTGGAAAAGAAGAAACGGTAAATATCCAACGTTACAAAGGCCTTGGTGAGATGAATGCCGAGCAGCTCTGGGAGACTACCATGGATCCTTCCAACCGAAAACTCCGCAGGGTCACCATTGACAGCGCAGTTGAAGCGGACCGCATTTTCTCCACGCTCATGGGTGACGAAGTTCCCCCTCGCCGGGAGTTTATTGAGAAACACGCCAAGTACGCCAGACTGGACATCTGACCGGGCGGCCTGCTCCGGGTCCGGTATTTTTGTTTAGACTACCCGCTGTGGTTGCGCTGAAAATGCAGCCGGTCGAGGTCAAGATTATACGCGCAAAGCCAGCCCATTTCCGGGTGCCGGTTCAGGTAAACGCATCCGGTATCCAGATCCAGCGCCTGCAACTTTTGCTGATGGGCAAATTCCACCGCAAAGCGCGGCTGCGGGGAGTGCCCGTGCAGCACCCGCAAACCGGGAAAACGCAAGGCCATAACCTCCGGATTAAACCAGTTCCTGATCCACAACATCGCGTGCTGGTCAGCTAACGGGTCATCTGACTGGAGGTCTAAACCGGCGTGAACACACAAAAATGAACCGCTGCGATAACTGACCGGGAGGTTGACGACCCAAGACCAGTAGGGCTCCGGTAAGGGTGTCGGGTTCAGCGGGTCCAGGCCAAAACTGGCCAGGGTTTCTCCGCCGCCGTTGCGCAGCCAGACATCCAGCGAAACAGGATCACCTTTTTCCAGGGCTTCGAGCATCAGCACTTCGTGATTGCCTTTCAGGCAGATCGTCTTAATGCCACGGAGCGGTAAATTCATCAGCAAATCCAGCACGGCTTTGCTGTCCGGACCCCGATCGATGTAATCGCCGAGAAAAATGACCGTATCACCGTGACCCGGACCGATCGCGGTCAGTAAATCGCGGAGTTCCTGAAAACAACCGTGTATATCGCCGATGGCGTACCGGGTCATGAAACAATCTTGGAAATGGTCAGAGACTGATCAGCACGGACATCCGGATTTCCACGGGATAGTAATACAAAGAATATCCCGGGTTGAGCGAGATGGGATAGAGCACCTGCAACTGAATCATGCTCTTTGCAACAGGAGGACCTTTCACTCCACGGCCTGAAGAACCGGATGAACCTCCCCCGATCGGCATGGCATAACCGCCTCCCAGCAATACACTGGGGAAATTGATTTCCGAGGAAACTACATCGGATTCAATATATTTTGCCTTGAGGTACTCGTACTCGGCATGAGCAAACAGCCCTCCGTAAATATCGTGCTGCGCAAAAACCCTTCCCCCGATCACATTGGCTTTGTACTCCAGGAAGGGCCTGGTATCGTTGACGTATCGGTAAGTCATGCCCGCGCCGAGGCGAAGCATGCCAGTCATTTGGTAGGCTGCGGTTGGCGATACTTCAAAATAGACCACACTGCCGAAAGAAGCTCCCAGACTGCCTCCGACCATAACCCGGTCCAGGCTCCAGAACGAATTGGGGTTGCCGGAATAGTCCTTTTGCTCCGGTTCTACCGGTGCCGATTGCAGGTCTTCCTCTTCCTGAGCCGGCTGATCACGGGTTGCCGGTTCCCGGTCCTCGCGAAGATCGCCGTCGGGGTCGCGGGTTTGGCTACTGGCGACAAACGGGACGAGAAGCAGCACAAAAACTAAATACCGCAGCAGTTTCACAGGACAGATTTGAGGCAAAATACGCACGCAATTGCCGTTCAGCGTAAGCTGTTTCTTTTTAACGCACCAAAATCCGGTTAATTGCGGGCTTCAAAATCCGGTTAACTGCGGGCTTCCTTCCGGCGAATGAGGTTCAGCGCACCCCCGGCCTGGAACCAGGCAATTTGAGGTTCGTTGAACGTGTGGTTTACCGCAAAACGATCCTGGCGGCCATCGCTGTGGTGAAGGACCATCGTCAGCGGAATGCCGACGCTGAAATTCTCCAGCCCCAGGATATCTATGCGGTCGTCTTCCTCTACTTTGTCGTAATCGGCCGGATTGGCAAAAGTCAGGGCCAACATGCCCTGCTTTTTCAGGTTGGTTTCGTGGATGCGCGCAAAAGACCGGACCAGCACTGCCCGAACCCCCAGGTGCCTGGGCTCCATGGCGGCGTGCTCGCGTGAGGACCCTTCGCCATAATTCTCATCGCCGATGATGATAGAGCCGATTCCTTTGGCTTTGTAGGCGCGTGCAGTCGCCGGCACTTCGCCGTATTCACCGGTCAACTGGTTTTTGACGTGGTTGGTGCGGTCGTTAAAGGCGTTGACGGCACCAATGAGCAGATTGTTTGAAATGTTGTCCAGGTGACCGCGGTATTTCAGCCAGGGTCCGGCCATGGAAATATGGTCCGTGGTGCATTTTCCTTTAGCCTTGATCAGGAGCCGCAATTCTTTGATGTCCTTGCCTTCCCAGGCGGAAAAAGGTTCGAGCAATTGCAGGCGGTCGCTGTCCGGCTTCACCACCACGCTTACTCCGGAACCGTCAGCAGCCGGCTCCTGGTACCCGCGGTCCTCATAGGCAAAGCCTTTTGGCGGAAGTTCCAGTCCGGTGGGCGGATCGAGCATAACCGCTTTTCCCTCTGCATTGATCAGCGTGTCGGTGAGCGGGTTGAAGGTGATGTCACCGGCAATGGCCATCGCCGTCACCAACTCCGGTGAAGCGACAAAAGCATGGGTATTCGGGTTGCCGTCGTTGCGCTTGGCAAAATTTCGGTTGAAAGAGGTGATGATCGTGTTCTTCCTTTTCGGGTCATCACTGTGCCTTGCCCATTGCCCGATACAGGGACCGCAGGCGTTGGCAAGCACCACGCCGCCCATTGCTTCAAAGGCTGCCAACTGACCATCCCGGGCTACGGTGAACCGCACTTGTTCTGATCCCGGGGTGATGGTGAATTCGCTTTTGACCTTCAGTTTTTTGGCTACCGCCTGCCGGGCCAACGATGCGGCGCGGTCCAGGTCTTCATAAGACGAATTGGTGCAAGACCCGATCAGGCCCACTTCAATATGCTTTGGCCAGCCGTTGATTTCGGCGGCTTCTTTTAGTTTGGAGACCGGCCAGGCAAGGTCTGGCGTAAAGGGTCCGTTGACGTGGGGCTCCAGCGTGTTCAGGTCAATATCAATAACCTGATCGAAGTATTTTTCCGGATTTGCATACACTTCGTTGTCTCCATTCAGATGGGCTGCAATGCCATCGGCAAGCGCTGCGACCTCCGCACGGCCGGTGGCCTTCAGGTAGCGGCTCATCGCTTCGCCATACCCAAAAACCGACGTTGTGGCCCCGATTTCTGCGCCCATGTTGCAGATGGTGCCTTTGCCGGTGCAGGAAATGCTCTGTGCCCCTTCGCCAAAGTATTCCAGAATAGCGCCCGTGCCGCCCTTGACCGTCAGGATGCCGGCCACTTTGAGGATCACATCTTTGGCAGCCGTCCAGCCGTTCATTTTACCGGTCAGGCGCACCCCGATCAGTTTGGGCATTTTGAGTTCCCAGGCCATTCCGGCCATGACATCCACAGCGTCCGCACCCCCCACGCCGATAGCGACCATTCCCAGGCCACCCGCGTTGACCGTGTGGGAGTCCGTTCCGATCATCATGCCACCGGGAAAAGCGTAATTCTCCAAAACTACCTGATGAATGATGCCGGCACCCGGTTTCCAGAATCCGATACCGTATTTATTGGAAACAGAAGCCAGGAAATCGAAAACTTCCTTGTTGTTCTTCAGGGCGTTGGCAAGGTCTTTCTCCGCGCCGTCTTCGGCCAGGATCAGGTGGTCGCAATGCACGGTCGAAGGAACTGCAACCTTTGACCGGCCGGCCTGCATGAACTGCAAGAGAGCCATTTGAGCCGTTGCGTCCTGCATGGCCACCCGGTCCGGTGCAAAATCCACGTAATCGGCTCCACGGCGGAGTTCGGTCACCGGATCGCCGTCAAACAAGTGGCTGTAAAGGATTTTTTCGGTCAGCGTAAGAGGACGGTTCAGGATCTTCCGTGCCTTTTCCACGCGACCGGGCATGCGACTGTACAGTGCCCGGATCATATCGAGATCAAATGCCATCTTTGGGGTAGCTTTAACAGGTTAGCGATCTGGTGGCAAAGCTAATAAATTCAGCGAATAAAAACAGCGTAATTTCGCTAAAATTGCGTTGAGCCCTTTCCCGGACTGCAGTTTTTTCGTCCGTAAAATTTATCAGTCATGAATTTCCGCGACAATGTTTCCATGTCGCTGCGGTCCATAGGGACTAATCGGTTGAGAACCATCCTGACGATGCTGATCATCGGCATTGGCATCAGCGCCCTGGTGGGCATTCAGACCTCTTTGAGCGGTTTGCGGCAGTTTCTCAACAGCGATTTTGCCAGCATGGGCTCCAATTCGTTCACCATTCGATGGGGAGGTGCTGGAGCAGAGGGAAACGAAGGGGGAGGAGCCGCCGCGCAAACCCCGATTACCTACCGGCAGGCAATCGCCTTCCAGGAAAAGTTCGAATACCCCTCCGTGGTTTCCGTTTCCGTGCTGGCGCGGCAATCATCGGCTACCATCAAGTATCAGGGCAAGAAAACCAACCCCACCGTGACGGTCATGGGTGTTGACGGAGCGTACATTGACATTTCCGGATACGATATCCAGTACGGCCGTTGGTATTCAACCCAGGAACTCACCGGCAATGCGTTGGTTACCGTGTTGGGCGGAGGAGTAGCAAAAAAGCTGTTTGGCGAAAACATTGATCCGATTGACCAGTTTGTCAATGTTGACGGGCTCCGTTTTCGGGTCATCGGGGTGCTGGCTTCAAAAGGCGTCAGCATCGTTTCCTCCGATGACATTGCGCTGGTGCCACTTACCACGGCACGGGCCTATCTGATCCGCGAGCAGGCCATGTTTGCCGTCGGGGTCAAAGTGGCCAAACCCACTGAATTGGATGCCGCCATTGGAGAGGCCACCGGTCTTTTCCGCCAGGTCAGGGCGCTTCACGTCAGCGAAAAAGATGATTTTGAGATCAGCCGCAGTGACAGCATTGCCATCATGCTTGTAGATATGTTGGGCAAAATCGGCATCGGGGGAACGGCCATTGGTCTGTTTACCATTCTTGGCGCGGCCATCGGCCTGATGAACATTCTGTTGGTTTCTGTCAACGAGCGCACCCGCGAAATCGGGTTGAATATGGCCATCGGTGCCCCCAGGAGGACAATTTTGCTGCAATTCCTGACGGAAAGTGTGCTGATCTGCATGATTGGCGGCATGCTCGGCGTCGTGATGGGCATTTTGATCGGCAACCAGGTTGCCCTGGGTCTGGGTTCAAAATTCTTCGTCCCCTGGTTGTGGATTGGTATCGGGCTGAGTATCTGCGTGGTGGTTGGCCTTGCCGCGGGCATTTATCCGGCCATCAAAGCCTCCCGTCTTGATCCGATTGAAGCACTGCGAACGGCATAATTGAAAAAAGCCCTGACCCGCAAGGGCAAAGGCTTTGATGATGTTAAACCAGACGCGATTACTCTTCGATGTTAAACCAGACGCGATTACTCTTCGATCACTTCGAAGTTCACGTCCACCACGACCTCCTTGTGCAAAGCCACTTTGGCCGAGTAGGAACCAAGGCTGCGGATATCGTCGGGTACAGTGATTTGCTTGCGATCCAAATCAACGCCGAGCTGCTTCTTGATGGCATCAGCCAACTGGATATTGTTGATGCTGCCGAAGATTTTCTCGGTGGTACCCGTTTTGGCACCAATACGGATCACTTTGCCTTCAAACTGCTTCACCACGCTTTGAAGGGTTGCCATCAGTTTTTCACGGCGACGACCGGTCTGCTTGGCTTCCTCCGCGGCAATTTTGCGGTTGCTGGGGTTTGCTACTACTGCTAAACCTTTGGGAATCAAATAATTACGGCCGTATCCGTCGCGTACTTTGACCTCCTGATGGGCATTGCCCAGGTTATCAAGGTCTGTTTTCAGAATAACTTGCATGGCGGCTTGGTTCTGGCTTTTCTGGCTAATTCCTATTATTCTGGCTTATCCTGTCTTATTCTGGCTTATTCTGGCTGGTGGCCTTTGCTTCGGGGCAAAGAGGCAGGATAGGGCTTGCCGGGTTACTTCATCAAATCCGTAACGTAAGGCAGCAATCCCACCTGACGGGCGCGTTTAACGGCCTGACCGACTTTGCGCTGGTACTTCAGCGAATTACCGGTAATCCGCCGAGGCAACAGTTTGCCTTGTTCGTTCAGAAAGCGCATCAGAAAGTCTGGATCTTTATAGTCAATATAGCGGATGCCATACTTCTTGAAGCGGCAGAATTTCTTGTCTCGACGCCCGATTTTCGGGGCGGTCAGAAAGCGGATGTTCTTGTTATTCGCGGCCATACCGGATCAGGCTTCTTTGGTTTGCGAAGCGGTCATATCCGCCACGAAAGCTTGTTTCTTCTTGCCAATTTCGCCTTTGCGGCGCTTTTCATTGTATTCCACGGCATATTTATCCAAACGCGTAATCATCTGACGGATAATCACATCGTCGCGCTTGAATTGCACCTCCATCAATTCAACCATGTTGGTTGGCGCCGTGAACTCCAACAAGTGGTAGATCCCGGTGGTTTTTTTCTGAATGGGGTAGGCGAGCTGGCGCATTCCCCAAGGCTCTTCATTCACCACGGTGCCCCCGGCTTCAGTCACCATATCCCGGTATTTCGCCGTGGTGGTGCGGACTTCCTCTTCCGAAATCACGGGGTTGAGGATCATGATCAGCTCGTAATTGTTCATAAACGCTGGCAAAAATTGGGATGGCAAAGATAGGGAAATCCGGCATTCCCGCCAAAGAAACAGGCCGGAGAATAAAATTAGGCAAATACTTTGCTGAATTGTGCCTTTCTGGCTATTCTTTCGGTTCCCCTTCAGGTTCCGGACCAGGCCAGCCGCCAAGCCTTAGGTTTCCGCACTTAAGAGTCATTCTAGGCCTTTGGTTTCCGTGGTCCGAAGGGACGGTTTTCTCTATCTTTAGCAGCCCATGAGCGATTTTATCGTATCAGCCCGCAAATACCGCCCCCTACGTTTCGGGGACGTTGTTGGACAGGCGCATATTACCACCACGCTGCGCAATGCCATCCGCTCCGGACAACTTGCGCATTCTTTCCTGTTTTGTGGTCCCCGGGGGGTCGGGAAGACCACTTGCGCCCGGATTTTGGCGCAAAGCATCAATTGCGAGAAACCGGTTGACGGGGTAGAGCCCTGCGGCCAGTGTGGACCCTGTAAATCGTTCCGGGAATCCAGCTCGTTTAATATTTATGAGATTGACGCGGCTTCAAATAATTCGGTCGAAGATATACGCGCCCTGACCGACCAGGTGCGCTTTCCACCCCAGGCCGGCCGATACAAAGTGTACATCATTGACGAGGTGCACATGCTCAGCCAGGCAGCGTTCAACGCTTTTCTCAAGACGCTCGAAGAACCACCGTCTTATGCGGTGTTCATTTTGGCCACCACCGAGAAGCACAAGATTATCCCAACCATTCTTTCCCGTTGCCAGATCTTCGACTTTAACCGGATTCAGGTCAGCGACATCGCAGGCTATTTGCAGGGCATTTGCGAGGCCGAAAAGATTCCGTTTGATCCGCAAGGGCTCCACGTGATCGCCCAAAAGGCCGACGGCGGCATGCGCGATGCCTTATCCATGTTCGACCGGATTCTCGCTTTTGCCGGCGGAAGTGTCAGGTTGCCGGAGGTGTTGGAGAACCTCAATATCCTGGATTACGACGTGTTTTTTGGTCTCGTGGACGGCTTTCTGGCCGAAGACCTGCCCGTTGTTTTGCACGGATTTCAACGGGTGCTGGAACGTGGGTTCGAAGGGGATATTTTCCTGAGCGGCCTCGCCGAACATCTCCGCAACCTGCTGGTGGCTAAAGACCCGGCAACCCATGATTTGCTCGAACTCACCGACTCCCTCAGCCAGCGCTACATCAGCCAGGCGGAAACCGTTTCCGGATCTTTCCTCGTCAGTGCGCTGGGAATTCTCAACCAGGCAGATATCCATTTCAAAGCCAGCCGGCACAAACGGCTGCATGTCGAAACGGCGTTGGTCAAGCTCACCTACCTTAACCGGGCCTTGGATTTTTCAGCCGCAATTCCCGCTGCAGGCGTAAAAAAAAAACAGCATCCTGAGCCCCTGACTCAGGCCACCGGGCATGCCGGTGCCGCACCAGCCTCAGCCGCATCCCTGGCGGCACCGCCCGCAGAAGCCCCGGCACCAGCCTCAGCCGCATCCCCGGCGGCACCACCCGCAGAAGCCCGGGCACCAGCCTCAGCCACACTCCGGGCAGCACCGCCCTCAGAAGCCCCGGCACCAGCCTCAGCCGCACCCCGGGCGGCACCGCCCGCAGAAGCCCCGGCACCAGCCTCAGCCAC
>JANNSM010000403.1:0-1872 GCA_031402635.1 Bacteroidota bacterium
GGGAAACGGTCGGGGAGCGGAGCTGGCTTGCGAGCACCCCGAAATCAGTTTCCTGGGATTCCCGTTTTCGATTTCAGAAACTTTTCAACAGCGCAACCTGCACGCAACGGTATCCGATTCGCTGCAAAGGGTTGACGATATTCAGGAGCAGTGTCTGCAGCACGATAAAACCCTGGTGGTTTATCTGTCTATGGGTTTTGGCAATCCTTACGGAGAACCCTGGAGCGCCGAAATTGTCGGGGACTGGGCCGGACGCATGGCTGCCATGGGTATCCGCATCATTGCCCTGGCCGACACGATCGGTGTGGCCAATCCACAGAGCATTAAATACTTGTTCGGGCATCTTATTCCGGCTTTTCCCGAGGTGGAATTTGGTGCCCATTTTCACACCACGCCGGATTCATGGCTGGAGAAAATAGATGCTGCAAACATAGCGGGCTGCAAGCGTTACGACGGAGCGATTATGGGTTTCGGTGGCTGCCCGATGGCCAAAGACGACCTTACCGGCAATATGGCTACAGAAAATATTCTTCAATATTTTGAAAATCAGGGCGAATCGCTGGGTCTTGACAAAGCGGCCCTCCGCGATGCGTTCCGCAAAGCCCGGCAAATCCTGCCTGGCGCGGAGTATCAGAACCTGAACTGGATGATCAGTTGATGTTGAAAATGCTGCTGTTGCGCTGAATCGAGCGCCGCCTGTTCAGGCTTTTACGGCATCACTTCGCTCCCCGAAAAGCAAACTGCCGATGCGCACCAGCGTGGCTCCTTCTTCGAGAGCTATTTCGTAGTCGGCGGACATTCCCATGGAAAGCTCGCGGAATTCGGGCTTGACCGCAAAAGCTTCCTGCTTTATCCGGTCAAACAAATGGCGCAACCTTTGAAATTCGGCCCGAACCTGTACCGTGTTATCCGTAAACGTAGCCATTCCCATTAAACCGCAGATCGCAATATGGGCGTATTTTTTCCAAGCCTCAGATCCAATCCACGCCTGCAGTTCTTCGGGCGACCAGCCAAACTTCGTCTCTTCAGCGGCGATATGAACCTGCAACAAAACCGGGATCACCCGACCAGCCTTCTGCGCCTGCCGGTCAATTTCTTCCAGCAAGCGCTCGCTGTCAACGGAGTGAATCATGGCCACAAAAGGGGCTATAAAGCGAACCTTGTTGCGTTGAAGGTGGCCGATAAGGTGCCACTCAATATCCGCCGGAAGCGCCACTTGTTTATCCTGCAGTTCCTGAACCCGGTTTTCCCCGAACAGCCGCTGGCCGGCCTGGTAAAGCAAAAGAATCTCTTCCGGCGTGTGTGTTTTTGAGACAGCAACAAGCCTTGCCCCGGATGCTGCCAGCTTCCGCGTCAAATCGGTTAAATTGGCCGTGGAATTCATGGTAAAAATCCTTCGCGCAGCAGTCTGCGTTCTTTCGGGCAAACTTATCGCTTCCGGCCGGATTCTGCGGACCGCAGGGCTCCCGCTACTGCTGATGGTCCTTGTCTCCGCGAGCGTTGTATTGCCGTCTGGATGCAAACCGGTAAAAAAGCAATGGGAGCCTGCCGGGAAATTACCCGAAGGAATTCTGGAGAAAGACACGATGATTGCCCTGCTCGTTGACATTCATCTGGCAGAAGGGGACATGCTGGATCGCAGCCTGCCGGCTGAAGAGCAGGAAGTATTGCTGCGGGAACATTACGGGATGATCCTTGCCCGGCATAGAATCACCGCAAAACAATTACAGGAAAGTTATGCGTATTACATCCGCCGTTCAACGGCAGGCAGGTTGGTGGTTGAAGGAGAGATCCCCGAGATGGTGTTGTCATGAGCCGGACCGGCAACCTGATCTTCCTGGGCGACCGCATCGCGGAAGCAAGAGAGTTCCA
>JANNSM010000404.1:0-7845 GCA_031402635.1 Bacteroidota bacterium
TGGAAGGGAAACGGAATTTAGCGGCGAGCGCCGGATCATGAAGCCATCGCCCAAAGTAGCTACCTATGATCTGCAACCGGAAATGAGCGCGCGGGATCTGCGCGATGCCCTGGTGCCGGAGCTCGAAGCGGGATCGGCGGACTTTGTTGTCCTGAACTTTGCGAATGCCGACATGGTGGGGCATACGGGCTCCATGCCCGCAGCAATCCGCGCCGTTGAAACGGTTGACGCGTGCCTCCGCGATGTGGTCAATGCCGGGTTAGCCGGAGGTTATGCTATGCTGATCACCGCAGACCATGGCAATGCCGACAAAATGCGCAATCCCGACGGAAGCCCAAACACCGCCCATACCACCAACCCCGTTCCGGTATGGCTGGTTGATCCGCAAAACAAAAATGCAACACTGAAAAACGGCAAACTCGCTGATCTTGCCCCCACCCTGCTCAAGCTGATGAACCTCCCCATCCCGGCCGAAATGACCGGGGACCTGTTGCTATGACCAGGTATTTCTTCCGCCTGCTGCCTGATTTACACCGAATATTATTGGTGTTGCTGCTCTATTTTTCTTCCGGCTGCAAGTCTCCGGCACCGGCAGGAGATAACATACCCTATGCGGATCTGAAGCAGATTACCGCTCAGTTTATCCGCTCGGCAGAAAACGAATCCGCCGGGTTGATCAAACTTATTGCCGATGGCAAATTGAACGATACCGTGCAAATACAGGAACCCAACTGGGAGGCGGAACTGGCTTCGTTTCAGGCTTATGATCTGGCCCATCCGGTGTTGCAGGGGCGCTACCGGGTTGACAGTGTTGTTTCCGGCAACCGGGTTCGGATATGTTACACGGCAGTTGGCGATGACCTTCCCCTTCGCCAGGCAGTTTTAGTGCGCGAAGGAAACAAGCCAGTGTGGTTGCGGATGATTGATTCAACCGACAACATTATGTACCACTCGCGCAAGGCGTTGTCCCTGCACCTGGACTCCGGGGTTTACCAGATTGACATTGAACAGCATTCCTGGCTATTCAGAAGCCTGGAGGAGCATATCGCAGGCCAAAAGCAAACGGGTTCCCGGTCCGGCGATCAGGCCATTCTCCCCTCTTCGGCAAAGTAGCGGTGAAAGAGAGGCAGAGTTTCTATGCCCTTGTAGAAATTGAACAGGCCGAAATGCTCATTCGGAGAGTGTATGGCATCCGAATCCAATCCAAAGCCGAGCAGAATCGTTTTTAGTCCCAGAATCTGCTCAAACAAGGCGACAATTGGGATGGATCCACCGGAACGCATGGGAATCGGGGTTTTGCCAAACGTTTCTTGCATGGCACGGGCTGCAGCGCGGTAGGCAGGATTGTCCGTAGGGGTGATGGCCGGGTCTCCGCCGTGGTGAGGGGTGATTTTCACGCGCACACCGGGAGGGGCGAGCGTGGGGAAAAATCTGGCAAAAAGGCTGAAAATTTCGTCCGGGCGCTGGTCGGGAACCAGGCGCATGGAGATTTTGGCGTATGCTTTGGAGGGCAAAACAGTCTTGGCCCCCTCACCGGTGTATCCGCCCCAGATTCCGTTTACATCCAGTGTCGGGCGAATGGTAGTGCGTTCCAATGTGCTATAGCCTTCCTCTCCCCAAACGGCATCAATATCAAGGTGGGATTTGTAGTCGCTCAGGTCGAAAGGGGCGAGAGACATGGCCATGCGCTCTGCATCGGTAACCTGCTGCACGCGATCGTAAAAACCGGGAATGGTGATGTGGCCGTGCTCATTGGTAAGCCTGGCGATCATCCCGCACAAGGCATTGATGGGATTGGTGACCGCACCGCCGTAAATACCGGAATGAAGGTCTCGGTTAGGACCCGTAATTTCTACCTCCACATAGCTGAGGCCGCGCAAACCAATTGTGATGGACGGTGCCTCATTGGAGATAATTCCCGTGTCGGAAACCAATACCACATCGGCTTTCAACCGGTCGCGGTAGCTGCGCAGGAATCCTTCCAGGTTTGCCGATCCGACTTCCTCCTCGCCTTCGATCATGAACTTAAGGTTGACCGGAAGGCTGCCGGTTTGTTGCATGACCTCCAGCGCTTTGAGGTGCATGAACATCTGTCCTTTGTCATCGCAGGAACCCCTGGCGTAAAGATTGCCGTCACGCACCTCCGGTTCAAACGGCGGCGAAGTCCAAAGATTCAGGGGATCGGGAGGCTGCACATCGTAATGGCCGTAAACGAGTACCGTCGGCAGCGAAGGATCAATTATTTTTTCGGCAAAAACCACGGGATGGCCGCCGGTTTCAACGATCTCGGCCGAGTCGGTGCCAAGTTGTTCAAAATGCGCTTTTAGCCATTCAGCGGTGCGTCGCACGTCCGCTTTGTGTGCGGGATCAGCACTTACCGAAGGGATGCGCAGCAATTCGATCAATTCTGCTAAAAAACGCGATTTGTTTTGCTGCAGATAGGTGGAAGGGCTGAGTACAGTGTCCATGGAGCAAAGCTACTCCACCACCAGCTTTTCAATGCGGTTCCGGCCGTCGGCGAAACGAAGCGCTACCAGGTAAACTCCGGAGCTCCAGCCTGCCGTACGCACGGTTAATAAACCTTTTTGCAAGGCATCGTTTGCGCTGCCGATCAGCACGGTGCGGCCGGTGTAGTCACTGATATGGAGCGTAGCACCCTGAAGAGATTGCTCTTTGCCGGCGTCAATTTGTACATAAGACGATGCCGGGTTGGGAAAGAGTTTCAGGGTTTGCCCATCAGCTTGCGCATCCAGTCCGGAGATTACTCCTGTATTTTCAATCCGGATGTTGGCATTGTTGATCTGGAAAAAAATGTTTTCGTTGCAGGCAATTTTGATGCGAACATCATCACCGGGCAAATCCGGAACATACACAACCGTGCTTCCGTTATTGGGAACAGATTCATGCAAGACCACGGGGTACGTGTACCCGCCATCCTGAGAAAGCAGAATCCTTACCGTGGCGCATTCGAAAGGGGCAGCATTGGTGGCCCCAACCTGCCAGGAAACGGGAAACCAGTTGCCGGTTTGCCAGACCACTCCGGAACCTTCCGGCTCCGTGATAAAGAACGGACCACCGGTTTCATCTACGGTCAGGATTACGTCGTCCCAGGCGGCGCCACCGGAGCCAGGATGGTTATCCCGGACCGTGACCTGGAAGCGCAGAGAGCGCTGGTAATCCGGGAGGAATTCAACGCGGCTGGTGGTATTGGAAACCAACAAATTCATGCCGGGAAAGACCCGCGTGCCGGAAATCACCGGAGGAAAACTCCGGAAAAGCGGTGAGCCAAACGTTCCCGAAGGGTTAGCCAAAAGGCTCACGTTGTTCAAACCGTCTTTCTGTTCCCAACAATAGGTCAGTACATCCCCTTCCGCGTCAATGGCATTGGCTGTGAGCTCAAAGGGGGTGCTTATCGGAATGGTGTAGGCGGTAGGAACAAAGCTGAATTCCGGTGCCGTATTAGCGGTCGGTGTGAGGATGCCGCAGGTACTACCACTGCCCGAGGTGACGAAGTTGGTCATGGCAGACAAGTTGGCTCCATGGAAATAGTCATCGGAATTGGTTTCGTAATCATCCCCTCCGCAGATGCCTGCGTAGCCCATGATGGTGCTTCCGCTCCCCGGTTCAAAATCAGTGCTGCCGATACCCGAAGTAGAGCCACAAAAATTGAAACTGTGTTCACCGCGAAACTGGTGGCCGAGTTCATGGGCCACATAGTCCACATCAAAAGGATCGCCGACCGGAGCAAAGCCTCCGGTGACTCCCTGGGCTTTGTTATCGCCGCTGCAAACCGAGCCAAAACTGGCAATACCGCCGCCACCGGTGCTGAAAACATGCCCCAAATCGTAGTTGTCCGTTCCAATTACCGCGTCTACGGTTGTTTGATTCTGACCGAGCATGGCGGCACCGTTGCTGTTTGAATAAGGATCGGTGTCTCCGTCGAGAAAAACAATTAGATCGTTGTTGGCAACCAATTCCATCCGAACGCTGAATTCCCGCTCGTAAATGCCGTTGATCCGATTCATCGAGGTGGCCATCGCCGCAAGAGCCCCGGAAACAGTTCCTCCGTGAAAGTCGGCGTATTCGCCCGTACAAGCCAGCGCGAGCCGGTAGGTTCTGAGCTCTTCACCACTGCTCCGGAGGCTGATTCCGGATTCAAGGTCTGGCACGCGGTTATGCGGCCCGCTGTTGTCAGGCTCACCGTTGTCAGGCCCCCCGCGGCCGTCCATGACGACGTCAATTTCGTTGCGAATTTTTAAGGGATGAGGCTGGAAATCGCGGCGTAAGTAACTGATGTAATACTGATCATTTCCAAAAGCGTAAGGATCAACAAAGACGGTTCCTTCCGGTCGCAGAATTTGTACGTGCACGCCCTCAGGCGTTTTGTCCATGCGAATGGTGGAAGCGGGGTTGCTGATGCCACGGCCGGCAAATGTTTGAATTTCCGGGTACCGATCCGCCAGGTCGGGATGCATCACGGGATCATTCCAAATTTGAAACGGTTCCAGGTTTCCGTCGGGCATCGGGATGAACATTAGCGTGATGACTTTTCGCTCATCATCTTTTCCCGGACGGGCGGTAAGCGCTACCACCTCGTCCATGATGTCCATGTTGATTTCAAAAGTTTTGTATTGCCTGGCAAAGACATACCGGTTCTGCTCCAATTCCTGTGGAACGGCATTCACACTTTTCCAAAGTGTTTGCGTTTTGACCCCCGAGTTGATCGTCTGGGGATTATCAACGGTCTGTTGCGCCTGAACATCAGTCGAAAAACCACCGATAAAAACAATGCCGGAAAAAATAAGGAGGGCAAAAAAGGAAGGAGTTTTCATAAGCATTCGTGAAGAGGGGGTAAGAGGGGGAAAGAGGGCGAAAAATAGAAAGACCTCAATAGGGATATCCTAAAGTTTTGCGGGGAAAAGGTCAACCTGACGATTACAAAAATAATCAAAACACTTCCCGGGTTTCGAACTTGATCTTTGTTAAGGGCCCGGACGGAAGACAACCGGAATTCCTGATTTGTTTATGAACGGGCACCGCCGTACTTTAAAACTTTGATTATCAATATTTTATAAAAAAAACGGCCGGATTAACTCCGGCCGTCCTTGCACAATTTGCTTGTTTGAATCTTAATCTGAATCCTATTCTGATTCCTATTTCCGATCCGATGCTGATTCTTAATCTGATTCTTAAACTGAAGACAAAATTGTCCGTTTTAACGGGTCCGGACCGGAATGCCTTGAGATTATTGCCTGGTGGAGAATATCGGATTCGAACCGATGACCTCTTGCATGCCATGCAAGCGCTCTAGCCAACTGAGCTAATCCCCCGTGAAGTACCCCTCTTAAAAAGGATGGATGGCAAAGTTAAGTCGCCTTTTGTTAACGACAAACGCAGATAACGTTACACGTTGCACGCCGGCAAATCAGCAGGCTGGTTCAGGTACCGAATGATTCCTGTAGCCACTCGTTCTGACGCTCCCGGGCCACCCAGAAGATGGAAGAGTTCAGCATAACCATTCCGGATTTGCTCGCGCTTCGCCGGATCTTCGAGCAGGGACCGCAATTCCCGTTCAACCGTTTCACCGCTTACCTGGCCCTGCAGGAGTTCTGCAATCAGTGGCCGGTTTAAAACCAGGTTGACCAGCGAAATGAAAGGCACGCTTACAAGCCGGCGGGCAATAAAGTACGAAATCGCATTTCCCCGGTACAACACCACTTCGGGTACACCGAACAACGCGGTCTCCAGGGTAGCCGTTCCAGAGGTAACCAGCGCTGCACGAGCCCCTTCGAGCACGTCATAGGTCTGGTCTATATACAGTTTGACATTGGAGGGCAACACAGCGGGTGTGTAGGCGCTTTCCCCCAATTGCCCGAGACCGGCCAATGCGAAACGCTCTTGCGGAAACTTTCTGGCCACGTCCAGCATAATCGGCAGCATTCGATCGAGCTCCTGCTTGCGGCTCCCGGGGAGGAGGGCAATCCAGGCGTTATCACCGGCTGTGGGCTGCGGCGGACCGCCGGCCGTCTCCTGGGTGGTCCTTCGCCGTTGCAGCTCGTCCAGAAGGGGATGCCCGACATAAAAAATGGTCATGCCATAGCGGGCATAAAATTCCGGTTCGAAGGGCAAAATCGCATATAATTGGTGCACGCGTTCCTTCAGCGTCTTGACTCTACCCGCCTTCCAGGCCCAAACCTGGGGAGAAATATACCAGATGACCTTAAGCCCGGCTTTTCTTGCCGCTCCGGCAAGTCGAAGATTGAATCCCGGATAGTCAATCAGGATCAGGGCATCGGGCTTCCATCGGATCACGTCGTTTCTCGCTTCGCCAAGCAGGCCCATAATCTGCCTCAGGTTGACGGCAACTTCCCAAAACCCCATGAAGGCCAGTTCCCGGACATGGTGAACGAGGTCTGCCCCCGCAGCCGCCATGCGGTCTCCACCCCAGGCGCGGAACTCCGCGCGGGCATCCAGCGCTTTAAGCGCCAGGATGAGGTTGGCTCCGTGCAAGTCGCCGGATGCTTCGCCGGCCACAAGGTAATAACGCATGGATTTTTTTTGCCGGTCTGTTTCGGCACTGCCATCAATCGTTGAGGAAATACAACACCGCGACTAAAACGGCCTGAACCATGGTCAGCAGCCCGACACCGCGCATGGCATTGTCTTTCCGCGACCGCATGTAAACGAAGAACGGGAAGAAATTGGAGCACACGGCCATGGTAGCGATAAAGGACTCGGAGAACCCGGAAAAAACAATTCCCATAATCGTTTTACCTACCCCGGTGTCAGAGAGATAATGCAGTCCGAACCAGGTGGCTGCCGGAAAAACCAGGGCTGCCAGAAATCCAACCCAGAGGCTATCGCGCTGGAGCATCCGGCTGGGGTTGATCCGTGTGAGCCGGCGTGGAAACGCTGAAACTGTACCGATCGCGGAAATGATTCATAGCGCCATAAGCGGTAAAATCAAATCCCACCGGCACCACACTGACAAATCCCTCTTTCAATGCGGTTTCGTCCGCGTCGTGGCCCTCGTCATAATTTGCAAATTGCCCGGTGAGCCAGTAGTATTTTCTTCCCCTGGGGTCGCTGCGTTCAATGAATTCTTCAACCCATTTTGCATCGGCCTGGCGGCACAAACGCACACCCTTGATCTGATCCCGGGGAATGGCCGGAATATTCACGTTCAGTAATACTCCCTTCGGAATACCCTGCTCAAGCACTTCGCGGGCTATGCTTGCGGCAAATTCGGCCGATGCGCCGAAATCCGCATTAAAACGGTGATCGAGTAATGAAAACCCAATTGCCGGAATTCCTTCTATCGCGGCTTCCATAGCGGCAGACATGGTTCCGGAGTAAATCACATTGATTGAGGAATTGGCGCCGTGGTTGATTCCGGAAACACAGAGATCAGGTCTGCGGTGCAGAATAACATCCCGGGCAAGTTTCACGCAATCCACCGGTGTCCCCGAGCAGGCCCATGCCGGAATGTCGCCGAAATCGCGCACGGGGTGAACGAAAATTGGCGCATTGATCGTGATGGCATGCCCCATCCCGGACTGCGGTTTATCGGGTGCAACAACAATGACTTCACCGAGTGGTTTCATGGCTTCGGCAAGTGCGCGGATGCCGGGCGCTGTTGCCCCGTCATCGTTGGTGACTAAAATCAGCGGTCGGTGAGGTTCGGTTTCGCCTTCGGCGGCCATGCTATATGTTTTGGGGTCAACAAAACCATCGCGAAGATAGCGATACCGGACAGCTTTGGGTGTGAGCTTGCATTGCTCCCCGGTTCCTGATTGCATACCGGATCACCGTGTTTTGTTAAGGCCATTCTTCAATAAAAGCATC
>JANNSM010000405.1:0-9440 GCA_031402635.1 Bacteroidota bacterium
CGTAGAGGTCCAGAAATATCCGTAGAAGTACAGCACGTTGTAAGTACCCGAACTCAACCGGCTGCCGGCAGGTAATCCCGAAAACCCACTGATATTGGTCGCTCCGGTGTTCGGATTTGCCCAAAGACCGGTGCCAAGATCCAGGGTTCCGGTTGTCTTCATTTTGCCGCCGGCTACCGGCGCGCCTCCCAGATAATCCGTGAGGGTGGTCCATTCTACGTCGGTGGGCACGTGCCAGCCGGCCGGGCATAGACCACGCGGATCAGCTACGGTGTACCAATTATACAAGAGCCCATAAACGCTTTTGTTGGCCGGATCACCATCCGGATAGGATAGAGCACCCTGCGTAAAGGTTGACCAAAACAGGTTGCTCAGATTCGCAGGAATGGAATCTCCATTCTGGTAATTCTCGGTTTTCAGGTTTTCCCCCATCCAGCACTGGGTGCCGATAGCCACAACCGGATAGACATTTCCATCAATATCAGTAACGTCGGCAGGACACACGATAGGGGCTGCAACCGTAAATGTATCTTCCGATGAGATCGGAGTTACGGAATAAGGGGGAATTGGGCTGCACGCAGCCTGCACCTTCCAGGTGTAAGTCCCCGGTGTCAGCAGGGCATCAGGTACCAGAAATTGGTCCTGTTCAAATCCAACGATGCGGCGGGTCACCGTAGCTCCGGACGGCGCCGTGGCGCGGATCTGGACGCCAAAACTTCCCTCAACCGCATCCCATTGCAGGAGTGCTCCGGTGCCGGAAGTATAGGTTGACGTCAGATTGGCCGGAGGATTGGCCGGGTTGCACGGCTGGGCAGTGGACGCAACGCCGCAAAGCAGCAAACCCGGAAAGAACATCTTCAGCATGGTGGAAATCAAACGCATCGGTAGAAAGTGTTTCTATGTCAGGCAATCAAATTGGTCACAAAATCGGATTTGTCGTTCGTTTTTCCAAGTGAAGCAGCACTAATGATAAGTACAACCAATGACTTTCAAATCAAATGGTTGTAATTGGGGGCTCCACGGTAAACTATTGGTAGAAAAGGCTGGGTAATCGCTTATCCGGGAATCGCTTCGGTTGTCGAAAATGAATTCAGATTGCTTATGACAGGTTGCATTTATTCCAAACTTTGGACGTGCTCAAATTTTAACCCTTATAAATATGCGTATTATGCCAATCTATATAAGTTGACTGAGGTCGTTCATGATCTTTCATTGGGATAATCTTTAAGTCCTGACCATGATAGGCATAATACTCACGACCATTTTCAAACTCCTCCCTGATCCTTTGGCTGACCTCTACCTTGTAATCCGGAGTAAAAGTCAGGTACCCGGAATCATACAACTTATGTAAATCGGCTCTGAGCAATATTCCGTTGGATAGTTGATGCGGGCCGGACTCAGCGTAAGGTTTAATGTGTGCTGCCTCCAGAACAGGCAGGGTTTTTTCACCGGTAATTGAACATTTTCGCTGATAGGCATCGGTCAATTGAACACGAAATGCCCCTTGTCCGATCCTGACTTTTGTCAGGTAACGTCTTGAATAGTCACTTTCCGGCTCAGCAGCGACGAGCTGGTCTTTGGCATTTACCTCCTGTTCAATCCAGGGGTAACGGGCAAGGGTAGATTCCACCTGATTCCAAAGTGCGCCTCCTTCCGGTGTTGTGGCATCATAAGACTTTCCGGAGACGATACTTTTGCCCCATTCCTTTGGTGCAGGAATCCAATCCTCTTTGTCAAAGAAAATCGGATTGTTGAGGACAATACATCCGATATTGGTATTGGTCGCATAGCTATTGGTGACCCTTCTGTACTTCTCAATTTTCGTTCGAAATGCCCGATAGCTTTCCACTCCATTTCGCTGACCGAATACATTCCATGCAATATCCAGGGGAAGAATACTGTGGGACGAGAAGAATCCAATTCCGGCAATAGCATAATAAGGGGACTTCAACTTAAAAAGAAATGGCTCACCGGATTTGAGCACCTTAAATCCGGTATTTCCCCCCGGCTGCCAAAAATTGATATCCTCAATGTCTTCTTTGCCCCTGCGAGATAAAAAAGTGAACCACTCGTAATCGGTAAGACCAACGTAAAATTTCATGGCTATCGTTATGGTTTATCCAAGATAGGTTCTGAAGGCAGCCACGAAAGAATGTAAGTAAACATACAATTCAATGATAGATTGTAAGTTTTATGCCTGAAACTTTCAATTGGCAGATCTAAATGTAAGTTTTGAACCAAAAACTTTCAATTGGCAGATCGAAATGTAAGTTTTGAGCCAAAAACTTTCAATTGGCACATCGAAATGTAAGTTTTTCTGCAAATACCTGCATTCAGTAATAACCTAAAGGATACCAACTCCTGAAGGCATGTTCAAGAAGAATTAGATATGTGTAGTAAATGAACGGCCTGATTAGTTCAAACGAAAAAAATATTTATTAAAAAAGACAATATAATAGTCCTACTTCCCCCACTCCATCACAGTCCCCAAAAACTGCGCTTGCTGGTCTATAAAAACATTGTGCGAACAGTTTTCAAGATACTTCAGGTTGTTCTGACCAAGAATCGTTTGTAAATCGGAAACCTGACTGGTGGAATAGAGTCCATCATCAACTCCATATAAACCAAAAATCTCAACGCCCAGTTTTTGAACGGCTGACAAGTTATCGGTCAGGTCAATGGTGGTGTACTTTTCGTTGGTCCAAAAACCATAGGGAGCCTCATAGGTCATATTCATGGCGTATTTGGTCAATACGGTATCTGTTTTAAAGGTCAGGTAGATTTTCTTTGCTTCGTCGGTAGCGGCCTTAGGGCTGTAAAACCCATTTTGCAGGGCATGACCAAAGCAATAGGAGCTGTACTGAATACTGGTGGTGTCCATATTTTCCAACATGGAAATATAGTGGAGATTAAGGCTATCCGATTTTGCCAAGTAGAGACTTTTTGATTTGGTTAAAATGGTTTTGAACGTGGCTTGTAAAGAGACAGGAGCACTGACAAGAATTACGGATTGCACTTTTTCGGGATGATCTTCCGCGAAAAGCGCAGCCACGATTCCACCGAAACTATGCCCGATTAATGTCGCTTTGCTGAGTCCGTATTTTTGATAGAGTAAGTTTAGATCGTCAAAGGTTTCCCGAAAGGTAAACTGTGCTTTTGTGTCTTCGCTTCTGCCCTCAGCTCTTCGGTCATAAACAATAACATAAAAACCCTTTTCTGCCAAAGCTTGCGCTGTAGTGGCTTCGAAGTTTGCGCAGTTATATCCCGGTCCGCCATGAAGAAAAATAACAGGATTTTCCTGTGGATTGCCGAATGTTCTGGAGTAAATGGTTTGAGAACGCATTTGGAAAATTGCGAAAACCAACAACAATAGAAAAAACTTTGTTTTCATTAAGTCTCTGTAAAAATTCCTCCAAAGATGGTAAACGACAATGAAGAGGATAATTTAATAATCCCCCCTACTATTCCCAGCCAATATCCGACAACGGAAAACTGTACTCCAGGGAAACCAGCCCGGTGGTTACGTCATAATTGCGGAAGAGAAGGTAGGGTTCATCTGTCCAGTGAACTTCCATCATCGGGGCGTTGTGAACGGTGAGGTCCGGGCCGGCAACCCGGTTGCGGGCAAGACCCGGACGCTCGGTGATATTGATGCCGGCAGCCATGATCTCATAGGAATGGTAAGGAACTTTGCGGGCACTTTCGAGCACTTCCACATAATGCTGATCACCGGATATGAAGACAACCGGCGCGGGGGCGGCGGCCTTCAGCATGTCGAACAGTCTTTGCCGCGAATGGCCGACTTTGATCCAGGCTTCCCAGCGGTTAGGTCGCTGCAGGAGAAACTGATACCCGTTGACCAAAAAACGGAGGTCAGCAGGTTGTTTCAATTGCGCTTCGAGCCAGGTCCATTGCGCTTCGCCCAGCACATCGGCGTTGTGCTTACGCGGATTGGTGCGATGATAACGACCATCGAGCATGATAAATTGAATTTTCTTTCCCCCGGCGGAACTGGTCATCCGGGCATAGTACACACCTTGCTGCTCAGCAGGAATTTCTTTTTCAAGCTGCCAGAATTCGCGGTGAATTTTTTGCGACTCCACTTTGAGCGGATATTCGGTTCCGGCATCATTGCTGCCATAATCATGGTCATCCCAGGTCACCAGAAAATCCGAGGAAGCGCGCAATGCTTCAAAGCCTGGCTTTGCCGCCATTTTATTCAGTTCACGCCGGATATGCTCCGGATCCGTTTCCGTGTCTGCGTAAACATTATCGCCCACCCAAAGCACGTAATCCGGCTTGAGCGTTGTGGCCATATAAGGAATCGCCGGCGCTTCGGTGTCCTGGCTGTGGCAACCGATGATGCCAATTCGAACGGCATTGGGATCAGTTGGAAGGGCCGAAGTGCCGGGCTGAGCCAGGGAAGACGTGCAAACAGACACTACGATCAGCCCGAGTGAGCAGACGATCCGAAAAAACATAAAACTGAATTTAGAGTTTGGAGAGGGGAATAATCTTCCTGAATCTTTCTGAATCTTTCCGGCACTTCATCGACATGTCGCGCTGCCGGATCAGGGAGAAATGGCTAACAGGGCCGAAAATATGATACAATTGACGAACCATACCTATTGAAATCAACACAAAAAACCCTTGCAACAGGTCACTGTTTACTCACCGGCTTGTACAACCACATGGTGTTCATCAATATCTACCTGAATGCTTTCCGGCAAATCCTCCCAGGCCATGATGTCAACCCAAAAAGGCAAATCACTTTCCGCGAGTTGTTCGCGCAGTTCCTGTACTTGAAACGAATTCAATCCGGCGTTGATCAAAACCAAATCCAAATCTGCGCCGGGTCTTGCCGATCCTGTTGCCCGCGACCCGAATGCCCATACGGTTGCTGATGGTACAAAGGCGCCAGGCAGGTTCTTTAGCTCGTTTTCCTGATTGCTGGTCAGCCCTAAATTCGCTAGTCCTTCCATGGGTGTCCCGAAAGAATTTCGTACAAGATTTTCGCATGTTGAATAAAATCCGGTACAACCGCTAAGACGGCATTTAATTTTTCCAGACTGTAGTCATGTGCAGTTGATGTTCGTGCATTGGCATACAATATCCAATGCTCCAAGCTGCCAGGAAGCAAATTGTTGTTTGCCGCCAATTTAAAAATCGGCTTCGGACTGTTTGGAACGTCTGGCAAACCTTGTTGCTCGATGAGATATCGCTTAAGCAGTTTCCAGGTGCAGTCGTAACATCGTTTAAAGCGTTGCACCGTTGATTCGGCTATAGCCTCTCGGTCAATATCCTGAAGTTCTGATCGCGAAGAAGCAGAGGAACAATTATGGAATTGCCTGATCAGGTGATCCAGTGATTTTTCAAAGTTGGTATAGCTAATCATATCCAATTAATCATGTTAAATCTATATCGTCGAAACAACAGTAATCCATCCCCCCCTCAAACAAAAAACCCCCGCCTTTTTAAGACGAGGGTTTTTCAAGTAGCGGAGACAGGACTCGAACCTGTGACCTCCGGGTTATGAGCCCGACGAGCTACCAACTGCTCTACTCCGCGATGTGGAGTGCAAAGATAGTACAGAATTGACAGAGCAGCATAGGGATATGAAATAAAAAACTCAGGTCTTCTGATTCGTTCAGTCCAGGAGCACCACGCCGACCGAATGGGGAGGGACAGATCCTTCGGCACGGGCGGATAGCACATTTACGGGCTCTCCCAGGATGTCTTCGCTCTGCAGGTAGCTGACCTGGCCGGAATAAGGAATGCGGAGGGGTTGGGCAGCGGTATTGTAATAGACGATGGCTTCACCCTTTGGACCGCGAACGCGGAGCCACTGGGTGTTGATGTTGTCGCCCTTACCGATCTCGAGGATCGGCCGGCCATCCATAACGGTGAAGAGGTTGTAAGTCAGGCCTTCCGGAGAAAGTCCAACTTCTGAGCCTTCATAATAGATCAGGCCGCCCATTTTTTCGGCGTAAAGGTTTTGGTAGGTGACCAGTTCCACCACGTTTTCGCGGTATTCGGCGTTGATCTGGCCCATGGCAATGAGAACTTTTGCCACGTCAATACAGGCGGCCATGGAGTACCCGGCACCCGCAATGGATTTTCGCAACGCAAACTCGGTAAAGAGGATTTTGGCATCCGGGTACAGGGAGCGGTAGAAGTCAACTTCGGTCTTGCGAAGATCTTCATAGTAATTGCGGGCCAGCGGGTAACTCAGACGGCGGCGCAGGTCGTCGTTGCGCTCCTGCACTTCTTCGCCGATAATATCCCATTGGCTGTATCGGTGACGGCTGACCGCTTTACCCGGCAATTCACCGCGCCGCACACGCGCTGAACCCATTTCATTAAATATCCGGTCACTTTCCGCTTTTTTCTTGCCCAGGGTAGCCTTTTCCCCCATGGTTTCGGGATCGAGCATGCCCGGAAAAGCATAGGCAGGCGGGGTTCCAACGTATGACACCGGGATGCCGCGGGCTTTGGCATAGCTCTCCAGTTCTTCCACCCAATTCCAATACAGTTCGAAGGATTTTTCCGCACGTTCCAGACCGGTATAAGATTCCGCCCGCGGATCCCGGTCGAGCAATTGTTCTTGCCAGGCTTTCAGGTTTGCAGGACTGTTCATCTCATTACCGGCTTCAAGCCAGAGGATTCGCCCGCCGGCAGCTTCAGCGTCATCCAAAAAGGACGTGAGCTCGGCAAAGGGCATGTAGGGATTGGCCACCACTACCATTTCTTTGAGCGAGCAGGCCTTGATCATATTGATCCAGTCGTGGTAATGGTTGTTGATTTCCGGTGATTTCTTATTGCCCGCTTTCTGAACTTCATCCAATGCCGGGTAATCGGCGGCAGCCTTTGCCCAGCCCAGACCGGCATACAGAGGGTCGCGCTTCGGATCTCCGTAGCGGGAAAAAGTTGAGCCTGAACCGCTGATGCCCCGGGTGAGCGTGATGCCAAGCTCATTAACAGCCGGATAATCAAAGAAATAACGCCCTTCGAGAATGCGCTTCTTCAGAAAGGAGCCTTGCAGGTTGGCACCCATGCGCGGGGCAAGCGCCAGGCCTTCTGAAGCCGTGCGCAGCGTTGCTTCCGGCGCTTTTATGGCAGAATCCGCTGCCAGTTTATTGCAGGAAGGCAGAGTCAGGATGCCCAAAAGGGCAGAAACTGAAAAAATCAATTGAATCTTATGCATAGAATAAATGTTCATCGAGATGCTTAAAGATACGTCCGGAACCTCCGCCTTACCTTTGGACGATGGAGGGCCATCAGCATTTCGCAGGTTTTATCAATATCATTGGACGCCCCAATGTGGGCAAAAGCACGCTGACCAATGCGTTGGTCGGCGAGCGGCTGAGCGTGATTACGGCCAAAGCGCAAACCACGAGGCATCGGGTGTTGGGCCTGGTTAACGGGGAAGATTTTCAGATGGTTTTTTCGGATACGCCGGGCATTATCCGCGAGCCTAAGTACAAGTTGCAGGAACATATGAACGAATATGTTCGAAGCAGTTTTCTGGATGCGGATGTGATGTTGTTGGTAACCGAGCCCAGAGAAACATTTGAAGAGGACGACCACATTTTGCAGCGTCTTGGTCGAATGGACGTTCCCCTGATTGTGCTGGTCAACAAAGCCGACCTGAGTGATCCGGAAACCCTGAAATCGGAAATTGCGCGCTGGGAGACTATCTTCCCCAAAGCGGATGTCCGCACCATTTCAGCTAAGACCGGCGACGGTGTACCCGCGCTGTTTGACCGGCTCCGCGCTCATCTCCCGGAACACCCGCCGTATTTTGACAAAGATTCCTGGACCGACCGGCCGGAGCGGTTTTTCGCCACGGAAATTGTTCGGGAGAAAATTCTGTTGAACTACAAGCAGGAAATTCCTTATTCGGTGGAAGTGGCCGTGGAAACCTTTCAGGAGTCGGAGCAAATCATCCGGATCCGTACCCTGATTTTCGCCAACCGCCAAAGCCAGAAAGCCATCCTGATCGGCAAAGAAGGGCGCGCTTTGAAACGGGTGGGTATCGCAGCCCGGCAGGATCTGGAGGCTTTTTTCGGCAAGCAGGTTCACCTTGAATTGTTTGTCAAGGTCCGGGAAGGCTGGCGCGATAAAGACGCCGACCTGAGGAGCTTTGGTTATGATTCGTAACCTGATTTTTACCGGCGTAGGGGCCATTTCGCCCGGAAGATTCATGCCGAAGGTCCTCTACCCCTCCCCGCCCCGTTGCTTAGTCTTACCTTTGCGCGCCCATGAGTATGTTCACCGTAGCCATTGTCGGCAGGCCCAACGTGGGCAAATCCACGCTTTTTAACCGTTTGCTCGGCCAGAAACAGGCCATTGTGGACGATGTCAGCGGCGTAACCAGAGACCGCCAGTACGGACTTTCCGAGTGGAACGGCAGGGTATTCAACCTGATTGATACCGGAGGGTTTGTTCCCCGGTCCGATGATGTTTTTGAAGCCGCGATCCGCGAGCAGGTGCAGATTGCCATCGAGGAATCGCAGGTGGTGTTGTTCATGGTGGATGTGACCACCGGGCTAACTGACCTGGATGAGGAAATGCTGGAACTGCTTCGCCGCTCGCCCAAAAAGGTGATTGCCGTAGTCAATAAGGTGGACAACCACCAGCGCCTGATGGAGGGCTCAGAGTTTTACTCGATGGGCATTCCTTCGCTGTTTTTCCTGTCTTCGATCTCCGGGTCGGGTTCCGGTGAATTACTGGATGAAATTGTCAACCAGCTTCCCGCCGAGCAACCCGAAGACGAAACTGCCGAATTGCCCCGCTTTGCCATCATCGGCCAACCGAATGTCGGCAAGTCCACGCTGGTCAATGCGCTACTCGGACAGGAGCGCAACATCGTCACGCCGATTGCCGGTACCACGCGCGATGCCATCCATACGCGCTACCAGCTTTTCGGCAAAGACTTTCTGCTCATTGATACGGCAGGTTTGCGCAAGAAAGCCAAGGTGCACGAAAACCTGGAATTCTACTCGGTAATCCGCGCCATCAAAGCCATAGATGAATCAGACGTATGCATGCTGCTCATTGATGCTCAGGTGGGCATGGAGGCGCAGGACGTGACCATTTTCAGCCTGGCCGAGCGCAAGCGCAAAGGCATCATGATTTTGGTGAACAAATGGGATGCGGTGGAAAAGGACGCCAATACCCACCTGGATTACCAGGACCGGATCAAGGCCAAGATCGCCCCGTTCACCGATGTGCCGATCGTTTTTATTTCGGCCAAAGACAAACAGCGCATTTTTCAGGCTATGGAAGAAGCGCTGGATATTGCCGTGCGTCGTAAAACAAGAATCTCAACATCCAAACTGAACGACTGGCTACAAGAAACCACGGCAAAACACAATCCACCTTCCGTAAAAGGAAAGTATATTCGAATTAAATACATGACTCAGTTGCCCGGTCATTCC
>JANNSM010000406.1:0-5225 GCA_031402635.1 Bacteroidota bacterium
CTTGGTTTGGTGCGAAATTACAGAGCCAGTAGCAAGGTTGGATTCCGCTTAGTCAGCCAGAAAAAGCCAAGGCTACTTACCTGGACGGAGCATTCATCAGCTACTGAGGCGCTGTCGGCGCAAGCCGACCTGTACACGTAATACCCGGAACTAAAACGTCTGGGCAAGCGATCATTTTGCAGGATCTAAGGCATCAGGAATTGATCAACTCAACACTTCATTGCTCTGGAAGTCAAATAGATTGTGCATAACAACTCAGTAAACGCAACTCACCTTGTTGCGTTTATATCTCCTATGTACTCGTTTTAATTGCGTTTATCTGTCCAAATATAGCAAATAGACGAAGGTATAAGTCTGTTATTAAAAATAGACGAAGGTCTCGTAGTGGCAGAAAACTACCCTAATAACGGAAATAAACGAAGGTGGCCAAAGCCCAAATTTATAAATCATCCAGGGGAGAGTGGGGCTTTTTAGGTCGTGCAACATGGGTGTAGATTTCGGTTGTTTTAATGCTGGCGTGACCCAGGGAGTCTTGAATGTACCGGAGGTCTATGCCGGATTCCATGAGATGGGTGGCATAGCTGTGTCGGAGCATATGGGCGGTAACGGGTCGCTCGATGCCGGCGCGCTGCGCGGCCTGTTTAACCACCATTTGTACACTGCGGTTGCTGTAAGGCTCGCCCAGATTTTGGCCTTCAAAGAGCCAGGTTAGGGGGCGGTTTGTGCGAAAATATTCGCGCAAGGTGTTTAATAAAGACACTGGCAAAGGAACATCCCTGTCTTTTTTGCCCTTGGCACGGCGAATGTGAATGACCATGCGTTTTGAATCAATATCTTGGGGTATGAGTTGGATGACTTCCCCAAGCCTGAGGCCGCAACCGTAAAGCAGCATGATGAGGCATTTATGCTTTATGTTCACGGTTTTGGAGATCATGTTTTTTACTTCTTCCTTGTCCAGAGATTTTGGCAGGATTTGATGTTTTTTCGGACGGGGAATAGCATAAATAGTTCGGGGCTGATTTTCAACTTTTTCGAAATAGAATTTTATGGCATTGATAATGAGATTTTGATAGGCTTCTGAAATGTGTCCATGGGCAATACGCAGGGTCATATAGTCCAGGATGTCCTGCTGGCTCAGATCCAAAGGCATCCGAGATCCGCACCACCCAAGAAATACGATAAAGGCAGAGCGATACGAACGGAGTGTATTTAGGCTGTATCGCTTTAGCCCGATCATTTGCTGATAGCGCGTTAGTAGTTGATGATGAGTCTCGGGCAGACGGGCCATGATGGCGGCACTCTGGGGGTCAGGCGGCTCTAATTCAGCAATGGGGTTTATGGTTGCTCCTGTTTGGTGCAATCCGGTCGTGAATTGGGCGGGTTTGGGTCGGTCACCGTTAAATTCAATTACCTGCATTTCAAGGTGGTTCATCCATTCCTGCACGTCGCGACCGTCGGGGACAATAAAATAATGGGACTTCTTTTGATGGTCCCAGCGCATACCGAGTTCTTTTAAGAACTGCTTGAGTGGTTCATCTTTGTATGGGAAGAATACCCTGAAACAATGCAGCGTCTTCTTTTTTTCTTCAAACCAATAAGTAAAGGGAGCTAGTCGGAAATAGAAATCCATGAGTTGAATCAATGAACATGGAGATAGTACGCACTATCATGTGGCATAAAATTGTTGTAATGTTGATAAGTGATTGAAGAATCCGGTTTGTACACTTGTGTTGTTTTCCCCCCATCAATGATGTTTAATTGAATTATGGCTGACGCCGATCGCTTTGAAATTGAGTTGACTGATGATATTGCCGATAAATTCAATGAAGAGCAGGTATTGGAAGAGCTCCGCCATTTTCTGCCTGCTCAGGCTCCTTTAAAAGATTTCATTCATCATAACACGCTCCACGCTTTTCAGAACAAGCCTTTCCACCAGGCTTTGCAGGAAGCCGCAGAGATTTTTGGCTACTCAACGTATTTGCCGGTGTCGGCGTACCGGCAACTTTTTTTGGAAGGAAGGATTTCCGAATCCGTTCTGGAACAGGTTATTGTGGAACGTCGTGGCCGGGAATCTTTGGAGCTTTGGAAGGAAAGGTTGATCCGGGAGGATTTCGACTCTTCGCACAAATCCAGAATTGGAAAACTTCGCGTTCACTGGAAACAAAATTTCAGGGTGAATCTTGACAAGGATGTGCATCCGGTGCTTTTCCGTTTGCTGGGTAGTTATCTGGATCAGGGAATTGCCCTGTGGCAATTTTCAAAACGCGAAAAGGGTTTTTTACATTCTGTTCGTGTGCTTGAATCCGATAGTCTGCTTTCGTTATTCCACGGCAAACGTGCTCGACGGCTTTTGCTGGAGACGGACTGCAATCTGAGCGACCTTTTGCAAATTCTGGTTGGACGACCGTCACTGTATCGCAGGTATTTATTTGATCAGGCATTTTGCCATCCGGGTTGGTCGGGTATGGTATCTGTTTTGGAACGGCATCCGGAGAAATTGCTTTATCCCGCACCCATTTCGTTAAGAGACGCTATTGCACTGGAGCTTCTTTTGGAGATTGACGCTCTGGATAACCGGCTTGGCAATTCCTGGGAGCCTTTGGCTTCGAAGATCCGGTTTCCAATGACCGACCTTTTTGAGTCCCCGGTTTTCCGGGTGTTGTATGAAGTATATGCCATCTGGCAGGAGGCTTTTGAGTGGTCTTATTTTGACCAGGTCCTGAAGGGATTGCAGATGACCCCGGAGGCGCCGGCAAAGATCAATCCGGAGTCTTTTGCCGCTATCGTCTGCCTGGATGACCGGGCATGTTCTTTTCGCAGGTATCTCGAAAAATTCGCTCCCGGAACAAGGACATACGGCACACCCGGCCACTTCAATATTGATGTTTTTTTTCAGCCGGAACAAAGCCGGTTTTATACCAAGGTTTGCCCCGATCCGGAAAAGCCAACGCATCTGGTCCGCGCGTCCGAATCCGGATCCCGCTATCGGGCAGATGCGAATTTCAGCCGGCACTCGCAAAGTTTAATTGGAGGCTGGGCGCTGACGCAGACCTACGGGTATTTTTCGGCTTTCAAATTGGCGGAAAGTATTTTCAGGCCTGCCGAAACGCCTTCGATGGTCTCTTCTTTTCAACACATGGACCGGAAGGGGAAACTCGCAGTGGAAGCTAAAAATCCTCCTGCTCTGAGTAACAGTTTGCAGGAGGGTTTTGAGGTAAATGAAATGGCCACAATCGTGGAATCGCTTTTGCGCAGTATCGGGCTGGTGCGTGATTTTCCTTCGCTGGTTTATGTGATCGGTCACGGAGCGAGCAGCGTCAATAACACATATTATGCGGCTTATGATTGCGGCGCCTGCAGCGGTCGGGCAGGCTCGGTGAACGCCCGGGTATTTGCTTTTATGGCAAACCATGCCGAAGTAAGAGCTTTGCTGCGGGATGCAGGGCTGGATATTCCGCCGGAAACGCAGTTTGTGGCAGGGTTACACGACACCACACGGGATGAAATGCAGTTTTATGACGAAGACCTTTTGCCGCTCCGGCACGCCACGGCCCATCAGCTCAACCTTGCGATCTTTCGCAAGACGCTGGACAGCAATGCCTGGGAGCGCTCCCGGCGGTTTCACCTGATCAACTCCGCGCAAGATCCGCGCAAGGTGCACGCCCAGGTAGGGTTGCGGGCGATGTCGCTGTTTGAACCCAGGCCGGAATGGAATCACGCCACCAATGCGTTGTGCATTATCGGTCGGCGGGAGAGCAACCGCCACCTGTTTTTGGACCGCCGTTCGTTCCTCAGTTCGTATGACTACCGCGAAGACCCTGACGGCGATTATTTACTCGGGATTCTTCAGGCGGTAGCGCCGGTATGCGGCGGGATTAACCTGGAGTATTATTTCTCCCGGGTTGACAATTCCCGCCTGGGTGCTGGTACCAAGCTGCCGCACAATGTCATGGGTTTGCTGGGTGTGGCCAACGGAATAGACGGTGATCTGCGCACCGGATTGCCTTCGCAGATGGTGGATATTCACGAGCCCTTGCGGTTGCTGTTGATTGTTGAACAGGATCCGGAAATAGTTCTCAAAACCATACGCCGGCATACGCCAACACTGGAATGGTTTGCCAACGAGTGGATTTTGCTGGCGGCTGTGCGACCTGGTGACCGCGCGCTTTTCCTTTTCCGCGGTGGTGAGTTTTACCCGTATGTGCCCTTGACAAAATCTCTGGAGACCCTTAGGGATACGGACGGAATTGTTCTTTCGGGAGCAGCAGGCCTCCCGGTTTATCTTCTCGAACCACAACCAGCTCCGTAGGCATGCCCGAATTTTTTACCGGATGGATCATTGCGCTGGTGGTGTTACCGTTTGCGGGCATGTTGATGACCGCACTGCAGCCGGCAAAACGCGAGGCGGCGATTGCCAGGCTGGGCTTTCTGACGGTAAGCGGTCAACTGATCCTGGTGATTTTTTTCAGTTTGATCTGGCTGTTTTCCGGTGCCAGGGATATTCACGTCCGCGGATTGACCATACTGCGTGTAGAAGGGTATGAATTCCAAATTGATTATTTCTTTGACCGGTTGACGGCTGTGTTTCTTTTCACCGGCAGTTTTGTAACATTTCTTGTGGTTAGGTACAGCCGTTATTATCTGCATCTTGAAGATGGATTCAGGCGATTTTTTCTGACAGTTCTGCTGTTTTTCTTCGCCTTTAATTTCACGGTACTTGCCGGTAATTTTGAAATGCTTTTTGCCGGCTGGGAGGTGCTTGGTTTATCTTCTTTTTTGCTGATTGCCTTTTATCGGGAGCGGTATCTGCCGGTTCGAAATGCGGTAAAAGTCTTTTCGATTTACCGAATTGGCGATGTCGGTATTCTGCTGGCGATGTGGGCCAGTCATCACCTTTTTGACACCAGTGTTTCTTTCGCTATGCTGCAGGAAGAGCAGCAGGTGCTCCGGGTGATTTCCGGACACCAGGATACGTTAATTTTTATTTCGTGCTGTCTGCTCATTGCTGCGGCGGCTAAATCGGCCCAGTTTCCGTTTTCGTCCTGGCTGCCGAGGGCTATGGAAGGCCCGACTCCGTCAAGCGCTATTTTCTATGGATCGCTTTCGGTGCATCTCGGGGTATTTCTGCTCCTGCGTACTTTCCCGTTATGGCAACATGTGGTGTTGGCAAGGTTGCTGGTGGGGCTGGTTGGAGGGAGCACCGCCCTGATTGCATTTTCCATTGC
>JANNSM010000407.1:0-3506 GCA_031402635.1 Bacteroidota bacterium
CAGCATTTCCCGGTCACCCTCTTCGACTCCCATACGCTGCATTTTCTGCCGCACTTCATCCGAACTGCGCTCGCGGTAAGAGCAGTGCTGAGCTTGGGTGGTATAAACCGTGGACTGGATGGGCGTGAACTCCTTCATGACCGGCGTAAATTTACGCCGCTCCGGCAGCACCTCCCCTGCGGTGATGGCCCGGTTTGCATCTTGTGAAGAATACCCGGGCACTCTACCTTCTTTTTGCGGCCAACACCATTTCCGGAGCCTCTCAAGGCATCCTGCTCATTGCGGTACCCTGGTATTTTGCTTCGATCATTGGCCGTCCCGGTTTATTCGGGGCCATCTACATGGCCATTAATATCGTTTCGCTGTTTTGGGGGCTGTACGCCGGCGCGCTGGTAGATCGCTACGACCGGCGCCGGATTTTCCTGACCAGCTCCCTGATCGGCGCGCTGGTTTCCGGCTCCATGGCAGCCATCGGATTTGCCCACGGCGAAGTGCCGATTTGGGCGGCGGCAGCGGCATTTTCGACCACGATTTTGATTTTCAATATTCACTACCCCAACCTGTACGCTTTCGGCCAGGAGATCACACCTCCGGAATCTTACGGCCGGATCACCAGTTACCTCGAAGTGCAGGGGCAGTTGACCAATGCTTTTGCCGGAGCCATCGGCGCACTGCTGCTTGAAGGGGTGAACCTTGATGGCGCCAAACTTCAAGGCCTTGCCGGCAGCGTGATACCAAACGGATGGCATCTGAACATCCGGGCCTGGTCGCTGCAGGAGGTCTTGCTGCTGGATGGGCTGACTTACCTGGTTTCCTGGACTTTGTTGCTGTTCATGCGGTATCAACGTGTGGCAAAAAGAGAGATTCAGACCGGTTCAGTATGGCTGCGGCTGCGCGTCGGCAGGGACTGGTTGCGGCAGCATCCTTCGGTTTTCACGTTTGGTTTAGCCAGTTATGCCATCTTCGTCACGGTGTTGGTCACCGGATTTTATCTCCAGGCCGTTTATGTTGAGTACCACCTTCACGCAGCGGTTTCAGTTTACGCCTGGTCAGAGGTGGCGTTTTCGCTGGGTTCGGTAACCGCGGGTTTGCTGATCATCCGGGTTTTGGGGCGAATGCGACCAGCGATTGCCATCGTGGTGTTGTCGGTGGTGGCTTCCGCATTTTTTTTCATCGGGATGGTCAACCACTGGCTGCCGCTATTCTACCTCACCTTTTTGCTGCTGGGTACCAGCAATGCCGGAACCCGGATTCTGCGGGTAACCTGGCTGTTTCGCCACGTGCCCAACGACACCATGGGGCGGGTGGGGGGCGTGTTCAACTCGCTGAATGTGATCTGCCGGATCGGGCTGCTGGGTCTTTTCGCCCTGCCCTTCTTTGCCGGTACGGGCGTCATCTGGTCTTTTCTGATTCAGGCCTTGCTGATCCTGAGCGCGGCCGGAGTGCTTCTGTGGAATGACCGGCGAGCCGGGGTGCGCAACAGGCCGAGATAACTATTTTTCAGGTCGAAGGACAGCCTGGACGTGGCAGATGGTCTGCGGTCCGTTGGGTGTTTATCCAGGCCCAGGGGCTGCGGCGCGGTGCAGAAAAACCAGCACACCGACCAACAGGAAAGCGCAAAGTTGGTGCAGCACCCCGAGCTGAAGGTGAATGTGCTGGGGATTTGACAGTAAAATGGTGCCTACACCGAGGCTGAACTGCAAGAGGATTGCCAGCAGCAGGAGCAGCGCTCCGCGCCGCACCGCGCCATCCGCAACTTTGCGGGCCCGGAACCAAAACAACACCACAACCGACAACAACAACACCGCCAGCGTGCGGTGGATGAACTGCACGTTGAGGATAAACTGCGGGGTGATGCGATTTTCCCGCACGGTCTGCCATTCCAGTCCGTTGCCGAAAACGCCGGCAGGAACCAGGTCACCGTTCATGGTTGGCCAGGAATTGTAGTGCCGTGCGGCGTCAGACCCGGCGACAAGGCCGCCGTAAGCGATCTGCACCAGCACCAGGACCGTGAGCAGCCAGAGCATGGGCCGCAATTGTCCGGTTGCTCGTTGGCGTTTTTCGGCGCTGAGTTGCGGCGGAAGAACCATCCGGTACAACCAGGAAAAAAGCGCCAGCGCAAGAAAAAGGTGGATTGTCAGGCGGTAAGGGCTTACCCAGGGATTGTCATCCATTCCACTTTTAACCATCACCCAGCCCATGACCGCCTGTGCGGCACCAAGCAGCACAACGCCCAGCAAACCCAGCCCGAGTTTGCGGTCAATCTGGCCCTTGATGAGGAAGTACACGAACGGAAAAAAGAAGACCAGGCCAATCAGCCGTGCCCATGCCCGGTGAATGTATTCCCACCAGAAAATTCCCTTGAATTCTTTGAGTGTGAAATCCGCGTTTTTCTGATAGTATTCCGGGTACTGACGGTAGTCGTCAAAAGCGCGGACCCAGGCTTCTTCGTTGAGTGGAGGCAGGGCGCCTTTTACGGGCTCCCAGGTGGTCATGGACAACCCGGAATCGGTAAGCCGGGTTATTCCCCCGATGGATACCTGAATCAGAACCATGAAAATTCCGGTCCACAACCAGGCTTTGAGCATCCGGTTTTGTGTCATCGGGCGCAAAGATACCGCTGATGCTTATGGCGTCGGAAAATACAGAGAAAGTCTTGTGGCAGGCTGCTTAGACCAACGCAAGCAAAGACCCGGCTTCAGGGCCGTGGATAAAACCGGGAAGGTCCCCAGACCACGTATTCCAGATCGTGCCAGGTGTCCAGGAACATGGCCAGGTATGCTTTTTCTCCGCGCTTGCCGCCGCTTCGCAATTCAAGACCAATCCGGTAGCGGGTTCCGGCAAGACCGGGTTCCCCGGAGGCGCTGTGTTCTATTTTCAGAATCTCGAATTCCTGGGGGTCTTCGGTCCCGGTAAAAATGAGCGAATCCGGGCTGAACTGGAAAGTCGTTTTTCCATCGAGAAGCTCTATCCCGGATTGCATGGCTACATGTTCTTCAAACAGGAATGGGACAAACAGAAACGAGAATGTGCTGTCGTATTCCTCCAGGTGAAATTCAGCCCGATTCGTGAAAAGCGAATCCATTTTAGCCCGGTCTACCGCCGGCCGGTCAGGTAATACAAAGTCATGGCGGCCCTTCTCCAGGGTGTAAAGGGTGAAGCGCTTGACGAAAGATTCTTCATCGGTATGAACCACCAGACTGAAGGGAACGGATGGATGGGCCTTGTCCAGAATTTCAGCCACAAATCCTTCTTTGGATTTTTGAATGTCTGCCAGGTAAAAACTGCTGTCAAGATCCGGTACTCCAGTAACCTTAAGTTCTGTCTGGCCAAAAGTGATACTCAGGGCTCCGGGAGCGGCTACGCTGACATCGCCGCCGGAACGGTGTTCCTGGGGGTGAAAAGTCATTCCCCGGAGATCGGCCGGGTGAAAAAATGCCTGGTCAGACTGAAAGGTATAAGCGCTATCCATTGGGGGCTCCTGGCCCTGGACTGAGAGGCCCAAA
>JANNSM010000408.1:0-4514 GCA_031402635.1 Bacteroidota bacterium
GCTTTGCTGGTGCGTTTGACTGCCCTGAACCTGCTGTTCCGTTCGCTGGCAAAGCGCTTTGATCGCCCGCTTCTATGGCACTTTTCCACAATATTTGATTTTCTGACGGTGCTCTATTACGCTAGATTCGTCGGGAACACCCTTTTCCCAAAACCACCGACATGGCGCTGAATATCAAGGAAACCGCAATTATGGAGGAAGATCCCAAACCTGCCACGCCCGAAAGTTTCCCAACCGCAATCAAAATCAACGAGAATCTTTCACCCAGAGCCCGGGAAGATTACGAATTGGTATGCCGTGCAGTTGATGGCGATCAGCGCGCATATGCCCGGCTGATGGACCGTTACAAAGACTCCATTTATTACATGGTGTTGAAGATGGTACACAACCGCGACGATGCGGATGATTTAACGGTTGAAGCCTTTGGCAAAGCTTTTTCGAACATTCACAAATACAGTCCCGAGTTTGCCTTCAGCACCTGGCTGTTCAAGATCGCTATCAACAACTGTATAGACTTTATCCGCAAGAAGCGCCTTGAAACGCTTTCTATTGACGACGATACCAAAGAGGAAAACACCAATTCCTTTTCGGAATCAATTCGCGCCACAACCCTGGATCCGGAAGAGCGCTATATCAAGCAGCAGCGCGCCAAACTGATGCGCGACGTAACCGAAAAGATCAATCCCAAATATCGGCAATTGATCGAACTGCGGTTCTTCAAAGAGTATTCCTACGACGAAATTGCCACGGAACTTGAACTGCCCCTTGGCACGGTCAAAGCGCAATTATTCCGGGCCAAGGAACTGCTTTACAATATCCTGAAGGGAACCCGGGCGAATTACTGATTCCGTCAGGTACCGTATCCTGCCGCTGCGGGCTGGACACTTCGTTAATTCGCAGAGGTTAATTCGCGTCGGTTAATTCGCTGCGTTGATCCGCCACGTAATATTCTTTCCCCTAATCCATGCCCAGTTCAGGCTGACGGCATATAGACCAGGCATTTGTCTTCAAAGAACGATTCCCGGTAATAATCGGAAAGAGCAAACTGGTAAACCTGTTGGGAAAGATTCCCGATTTCTTCGTCCATCCGACCTCCTTTCAGTGCGATCAGTCCATTTGGATAATCGTTGTTGGAATCGGAACGGATGAGCGGGGCAGCCCAGCGATAAAGCGTGGACATATCGGCCACGGCGCGGCTGATGGCAAAGTCGAAGCGTTCGCGGAGCATTTCAACCGGGACACGCTGTGTTGAGACATTTCGCAGCGCCAGGGTCCGGTAAATCACATCTACCGCCCGGATCTTTTTTTCGATGACATCCACGAGTAAAAATTCCACTTCCGGGAAAAAAATAGCCAGTGGGATCCCCGGAAAGCCGCCGCCGGTGCCGATGTCCAATACCTTGCTGCCCGGCGCAAAGCGGATAAACTTAGCGATGGACAAGGAGTGAAGAACGTGGTGGGTATACAGGTGGTCAATATCCTGTCGTGAAATCAGGTTAATGCGCTGATTCCAATAACGGAAAAGGTAGTCCAGATGTCTGAACTGATTGAGTTGAACTGCGGTCAGTTCGGGGAAGTACCCCCGGATCGCCTCAAGTTGCCGGGGAAGTTGCAAGCCGCCCATTACCGGACAATTTACGATTTCCGGTCCGTAGGACCGACTTAAAGCCAACGGGAAGATTGCCGGTAAATTATCCACCGATGCGTATTCTGTTTAAAATCAGGCGGGTCATCCCGGAGCGATTTCTATTTTGGCCAGTGTGGAGTTGCGCCGTCAATTGTTGTACTTAAGTCTAAGCCGCGAAACGACCGTGCCGCCGCGGCTCGCCGTTGAATTGCTCCATCATTTCGGACCGGATTGGACTATAGCCGGCCGGGAAGCCCTGGTTTCTGCGGGTATTTCGCCTGCGGCTGCGGCCCGGCTTGCGGATCCGTCCCAGGCGGATCAGGCTGAAGGACTGATGCGGGAATGCGATAAACTCGGCATCTCCTGGATGAGCATCGAGGATGAAGCCTACCCGGAACCCCTGCGACGCTGTGAGGATGCCCCTTTTGTTTTGTTCTGGAGAGGAAGGTCTCCGGCGCTTTATTCCCGAAACCTCGCCATTGTCGGCACCCGGAAGTGCACGTCTTACGGCATTAAAATGACCCGTTCCATTGTTCAGGAACTCGCCCCGCTCCAACCCCTGATCATCAGCGGAATGGCCTATGGTATTGACATTTGCGCCCACATGGCTGCGCTGGATTTTGGTCTGAATACCTGGGGAATTTTCGCTCAGGGGCTCGATCGGGTTTATCCCGGTGAGCACCGGCAACAGGCCTACCGGATTTTGGAAGCCGGGGGAACCCTGATATCGGAATTCCCACCGGGGATTCCTTCCAGGGCTTATCATTTTCCGCGCCGCAACCGCATCGTTGCGGGACTAGCCGATGCCGTCCTGGTTATCGAAAGCCCTCCTGAAGGTGGTTCCCTGATCACAGCCGGAATAGCCCAATCCTATCACCGGGAAGTGTTCGCGGTTCCGGGACCCGCAGACCGTTTGGCTTCAGCCGGTTGCCATAAGCTGATCCGTGAACACGGGGCAGCATTGATTACCGGGGGAAGGGACCTGGCAGAAGCGCTGGACTGGATTCCCCATAGCGCAGCCCATGGCGCTTCCCTTTTTTCCGGAGTTGAATTCGTGGTTCTAACTATAGAAACTGCTTTGCCCGAGAGCCTGTCAGACCTGAGGGATCTCCTCCTTTGGCTTGTGAGAGAAGGCCCCCAACACGTGGAAGTCATTGCCGGTAAATGCGGATGGCCCCCCCAGCACCTCCGGGGCAGGCTTTTGGAAGCAGAGTTGGGCGGTTGGCTGAATTCCAGGGCAGGCGGGTACTTCGAATGTGTTTGTCCCCGGTAAAACGGTAAAGCCGACACTCCGACGCGGCTTTACATCTTGTTGTTACTATACTTTAAACTGTTGAAAATGAGGACCTATTGAAGTACAAATTACCATTTCCGTATAAGAACCTTTTTATAGACCTTTAAGGTTCCTTAGCCGACAACCACAGAAAACAGCGGAAATGCCTTCAAACCCGCCCAAAGTGAACCGGAATACGGGAAAAACGCCCGATAAAAGCATAACAAATAATTCTTATAATATGCTTATTATCAGTGCGTAGTTAATGTTTATTTAAAGTTTTGTTACACCTGTTTACGTTGCCTGATTCTCACACATTTTTTATCCGATACAGGATTTCAATAATCCGCCATGTTCTTTTATGGGGGATGGTAATCTGTTCTATCTCTGCAGGCCTTGCACAGAATTTCACCGAAAATGCATCGCTGCGGGGACTGGCATTGGACGGAGTAAAAGACGGCGGTTTTGCCTTCGCCGATCTCAACGGTGATACCTGGCTGGATTTAATTCTCAACACGGACCAGGACGATGCCGCGCACAGAACACGGGTGTATTTCGCTTCCGGTCCTCCGTTTTGGACCTTCACAGACGTTACGGCAACCCGTTGCGCAGGCTGTCAGTCAACTGCAATCGCTGACGGCGCTCCGGAGCGGTGTATAGTATTTGCCGACTTTAACATGGACGGCTATCCGGATTTTGTCCGGAATTCCGCTCGCCGCCTGGAGGTCTATCTGAACAAAGGCCCGGTTCCCTCCGATGGTGACCTGCCCTATTCATTTGGTGACGCCCTTCAGAAACCGAATTTTTCGCTTTACACCGAAGACATCCATTCGTCCAATCCGCCTTTTGGCATACCCAATGGGATGAATACCGAAGGGGTCGGTGCCATGGATTATGATAATGACGGCGACCTGGACCTGTATATTGAAAACCACAACTGGGGAATGGATATCTACCAGAACGTGGGTTTTGGTACGGCAACTTTCGTACACGTGACGCCCAATTCCGCTTCGCTGGGTTTGCCTATTGTGGCGACGGATGGGGATTACGCGGCGGTAACCGATGTGAACGATGACGGTCTTGTTGACGCAATTGCGCGCAAGCGCGATCAACTGGATTTTTTCCTCAACGCCGGCGGCACGTTTGTTCCCGTTTTATCCTTTGATCAGCAGGCCAATAATTACAACAAAGGCGCTGTCGCTTTCCATGACTTTGACAACGACGGTGACTTCGACCTGTTTTGGACCGAAAACGATTCCAACCGGATATGGCTCCAAACAGGCTTGAATTCAGGAGTCTATTCGCAGACCAGAGAGCCTTGGTTATCAGCGGGTCTTGAAGACCCGTACGATGGCATCAATAAAGCAATAGATGGCCTGGCTTGCGGGGATATTGACAATGACGGGGATATTGACATCTTCCTTGCTGACGACAGCGGACCGAGCTATGTGTTCATTAACCAGTTTACCCAGACAGGCAATATGACCTTTGTTCGGGATAACCGGGGAATTGACGTCCAGGAAGATGGTGAAGGAAGCAACTTCTGCGACCTGGATAAGGACGGCGACCTCGATTTGTATATCAATATAAACGAAGAAGACAATCAGCTTTGGA
>JANNSM010000409.1:0-5981 GCA_031402635.1 Bacteroidota bacterium
GGCGGTGCTCGTGCGGGTGCGGGGGCAACGAAAGAACCCCCCCCCCCCCCACCGCTACCCCAATTCCCCCTGCAAAATAAATACCGTTGACGAGCCGCAGGTGCCCTGACAAGCAACATTCGGCAAACCTATCTTTAGTGCGGGCAACGGCGAAGGCGAAAGGACGGGCTTCCGCTCCCTGCTCTTTTACCAGGAGCCGGCACAACGCATGCGGGAAAGTGATTTCATCCGGCAGAATCTGCAAAAGTGGAAGGAGTTTGAAACTCTTTTCAACAACGTCCGGTCCGAGCCCCGACGGCTGACCGAACTGTATGTGCAGATCACCGATGACCTTTCCTATGCCCGGACATTTTACCCGAACCGCTCGGTAAGGGCTTACCTGAATTTGCTTTCGCAGCGCGTTTTTCAGCGGATTTACCGCAACCGCCGGGAGACCATGCGCAGTTGGCTGGAGTTTTGGACGCTGCAACTTCCCCGGGAATTGTGGACCGCCAGGCTGGATTTGCTGATTTCCCTGCTCGTATTTGCCGGCGCCCTGAGCATCGGGCTGCTTTCAAGCATTCACGATCCGGGTTTTGCGGAGCTGATCCTCGGCCAGGATTATGTAGACATGACGCGGCGCAATATTGCTGCCGGCGATCCGATGCAGGTGTACAAAGACAGCGCACCCGGTATGATGTTTCTTCGCATAGCGCTCAACAACCTTTTTGTTGATCTGCTGACGTTTACGTTGGGAATTGTTTACGCTATCGGCACGCTGTTCGTGATGGTGTACAACGGAATTATGGTGGGCACGTTCCAGTATTTTTTTGTCGAATTCGGTTTGTTGGGCGAATCGGCGCTCACCATCTGGCAACATGGAACGCTGGAGATGAGCGCCATGGTCATTGCCGGAGCCGCCGGGTTGACGATGGGCCGGGGGCTGGCTTTTCCCGGCACCTATTCCAGGGGCCAGGCTTTCAGGCTATCGGCTGTGCGTGGCTTTCGCATCATGGTGCCGGTGTTGGTGATGACCCTGTTTGCCGCCCTGATCGAAAGCTGGGTTACCCGTCACACACAAATTCCCGATATCATCCGGTTGATGGTCATCATCGGCTCGTTGGTGCTGGTGTTGGGATATGTGGTTTGGTATCCGCGCAGGCTGGCAGCCCGCGGTTTGTTTTCCACCTCCGTAATCCAAACCCTGCCGGCAAGAGCGGTTCCGGAGATTCACCTGGATCAGGTAAGAACAGCCGGGGAATTGTTCACTACGGCGTTCCTGCATGTCGGGTATTTCTGGCGTCCGTTGCTCCGCGGCGTCATTGCAGGCGCATGCGCACTGGCCTTTGCCGGAGCGCTTTTGAAGCAACATATTTCGCCGGATGTGCTGATTTTGGACGTGCCGATGGCTTCCGAAGACCCGTTTGATTTTCTGCTGAACATTCCCGCTTACCTCGGCCTGACCGCGCAGTTCAGCAATTACGGATCTGCGCCGTGGCTGGTCCCGATCAACCTGGCCGGATTTTATCTATTGCTGTTGGTTGTGTTCCGCGCTTTTGAAAAGTATCCCGGTCTGCCGGAGGTGGACAGCGGGCGCCGACGGCACCGGTTGAACCGCGGCCTGTGCGTGATGGGGGCGCTCGGCATTGGCCAGCTTGTACTATTTCTTGCGCCGGGCTGGGGGCGATTGTTGTTCATTTTGATCCTTCCGCTTATGGTGTTCTGGGCTTGTTCCATTTGGTGGGAAAAAACTTCGTTTGTGGCCGGACTAAGCCGGGCTATTCATCTCGTCCGGGTGGACTGGCCAACGCTGACGGGCGCTTACTTCTCGATGGCGCTCCTGGGGTTGGTCGCCGTTTCGCTGATCAATTCGCCGCTGATCGGGTTTTACACGGAGGTACTCCAGGCTAATCTTGCGCTGAGCAAATCCATTGCTGAGAAGATGCCCGCAGCATTGATTGTTTTCCAGGCTTATACGGCGTTCTTCCTGATGGTACCGTTGGCCTTTTCGGTATTGGTGGCATACTACTTCCATGCCCGGGAACTGGATGAATCACACGGTATGAAGAACCGTATAGAAATGTTTGGAAAATCCCGAAACAGCCGGATGGGATGAACAGGAATTATTCGATAAGGATGATGTGGTTTTTGGTGCTGATGACGGCAACGGCGGGCCTACCCGTTCATGCTCAATTCCAGGAGTTGCCGGAAGAATATCCCGTTGAAGAAAGTATTCCGGACGTTGATGACCGCCCAATTGATGTTGCCGCGATAAGCGAAAAAAAACGGCCACCCGCAACCTTGCGCCGGCTTGATGATACCTCCTGGTTGGAGTCAACCGAAGGATTGAATTATGCAGAGCGCAGTCAGGAAAATTCAGCCTCTGCACCGCCGGTCAGCCCCACCCCGCCCGAATTCCTGAACTGGATTTTGTACGCGGTTCTCGCAGTGCTGTTGGTCGGTTTGCTGTTTTTGCTGGTGAAAAGATTAGTTCCGCTGTCAGGCGGACCAAAGAACACCACTGCAGCGGAAGACCCCGATACGATCCGCGACATTGAAGCGCTGGACCTGGAGACGATGCTGCGCCAGGCGGTGCAACGCGGTGAATTCAGTGAGGTTATCCGGTTGCATTTTCTTCTGGTGGTGCAGGACCTCGCCCGCACGGGCCAGATTGAATGGCGACCGGAGAAAACCAATCGCGACTACGAGCGGGAACTGGAATCTGACGATGCCAGCCGTCAGACATTTGGCCAGCTCGCCGCCGTTTTTGAACGAGCCCGTTATGGCGACGCACCGGTAGAGGCACCGGACGTTGACCGGCTTGCCCCGCGCTTTCTTCTGTTCCGGCAAACCCTTCGCCCTAAAAGCCTGCCCGCATGAAGAATCGCCAGGCCAACTTTTTGGCGATTGCCGCGCTGGCGGTTGTGCTGATTTCCGGCTTGCTTTATCTGGCACTGCGCAATGCTCCGCGGCATTGGTCCTGGTATCCGGGTTTCCGACATGACGAAGAGGAACCCTATGGGGCATCTGTGTTGTACGAATTACTTCCCGGTTATTGCGGAGGCAGCGTGACCTTGTTGACGCGGCCGATTGAAGAAACTGATCTGAGGGAGTATCGCGGAAGTTATCTGGCCATGGGCAGATCCATTTCCCTGACGGCCGCCGGAATGGACACACTGGCGGTCTGGGTATCGAAGGGCAATGTCGCGCTGCTCGCCTGTGAAACCATGCCCGACAGTTTGCCTGCCCGTCTCTCCGGGGGCTCGTATCTGCCGGAATGGTGGTCAGCAGAGGAAAGCGAATCGCTGCGGTTGAACTTTGACCGGCGGCCCTTCGCGATGCAGGAATCCCACAAACTGGCGTTCAGGGTCAGAGACAAAGACCAGCCTTACACATGGACTCTCATGAACCGGGACAGTCTGCAGGCTGTCTGGCCTCCGGCTGAAGGTATCGGTGGCGCTTCCGGACTTGGGGACAACCTGGTTAGGCTTCCTTATGGCAAAGGCTATTTTTATCTTTTCAGCACTCCGCTGGCGCTGACCAATTTCTTTCTTGTGCAGCCTGACGGCCGGGATTATGCCGAGCGCGTGCTTTCTCATTTGGCCCCCGGCGACCTCCTCTGGGACATCGGGGTACGGTCGGTAAAGTCACCACACCAGGCGGCGGAAAGTCCGCTGGCTTTTGTGCTTCAGCAACCCGGCCTTCGGTCAGCCTGGTACCTGCTGTTGCTGATCGGGTTGTTGTACCTGATCTTCAGGACCCGGCGGCGGCAGGCGGCAATTCCACTTCTGGACCCCAAAACCAATCAAAGCCTCAATTACCTCAACAGCGTTGCGCTGCTGTACTACCAGCAACGGACTGACCACCGCGCCATCGGCGAAATGATGCGGGAACATTTTATGGGGTTTCTTCGGGAGCGCTTCCATCTGCGGCAGCCGGGACTCCATGACGAAACCGCGGCCAGGCTTAGTGGACTTAGCGGCCAGGATCCGGTTGCCGTTCGTTCGCTGATCACGCGGCTGCGCGAGCTGGATTCAGGCCGCGAGTGCGGGGATTCAGACCTGCTTGCCCTGCACCGGGAGCTCGGACGATTTTACAAAAAAGCACTTGACCATGAATGATCAATCTTCTTTTATGGATGACCCGCTGTTAAGTCGGGAGACGGCCCATTCACTGGATCTGGAGGCGTTGGAGCGGTTCCGATCGGCCGTGGATCGGGTGCGGCGTCAGATCGGCCAGATTGTTCTTGGTCAGCCGGAACCGGTAGATTATTTACTGACGGGCTTGCTGTGTGGCGGGCATGTGTTGATTGAAGGGGTACCCGGAATAGCAAAAACGCTGCTCGCGAAATTGCTTTCCCGCAGTTTGAAGTTGCAGTATTCCCGGATTCAGTTCACCCCGGACCTCATGCCCTCTGATGTGATCGGGACGTCGGTTTATGATCTGTCGCAAAGCCGGTTCCAGTTCAGGAAAGGACCTGTTTTTGCCCAGGTAGTGCTGATTGACGAGATCAACCGGGCTCCGGCAAAGACCCAGTCCGCGCTTTTTGAAGTCATGGAGGAAAGGCAGATCACCTACGACGGCGAGACCTATGTTTTGCCGCCCCCGTTTTTTGTGGTGGCTACCCAGAACCCGATTGAGCAGGAAGGCACCTACCGCCTTCCTGAAGCCCAGCTTGACCGTTTTTTGTTCCGCGTTAAAATGGCGTACCCGCCGCTGGAGGATGAGAAAAATCTGCTCCGGCAATTCCGGGGTGATTTTGCCGCGCTGCGGGGAGATCTGGTGGAGCCGGTGATGAGCGCTGAAGAATTGCTGGCTTGCCAGGCGCTGGTAGAAAAGGTGCACATCACGGACAGCCTTTGCGACTATATCGCAGACCTTGTTCACGCAACCCGGAATAATCCCGGAATTTATCTGGGTGCTTCACCTCGTGCATCGCTGGTGTTGCTGAGGGCCGCAAAGGCGTTTGCTCTGCTCGGGGGCCGCAGCTTTGTAACCCCTGATGATATCCAGGCGATGGCTTATCCGGTGCTCAACCACCGCATTCTGCTGTCCAGTGAGCGCGAGCTCGAAGGCATGGAGCCCGAGCAACTGATCCGGGAAATTCTTGAATCTCTGGAGGTTCCGCGATGAACAACCCGGCACGGGAAAAATCGGCGGCCCGTCGGCAAGCCCTGCGAACGGATGGCGATCGCGGGCGGCGGAGTTTTCGGGTTTCAACCGGGGCTGGTGCGGGGCTTGAGGCCATTTTTTTGCGGAACCGGCTGTTTATTGCCCTGGGAGTGCTCACGCTGATGTTTGCCCTGTCTTTTGCCTGGCCGCCGCTTTTTATTGTTTCGAAAGGAATGTTGTTTGCTCTGGCGGGCCTTGTACTTGTTGAAGGGTATCTGCTTTTTTACCGCGCAAGCCCGATGGAATTGCAGCGCATTCTCCCCAAAGTTTTTTCGCTAGGCGAAGACCAGGTAGTTCAACTCCGGATTCGCAACGGTTCTGCCGTGCGATGGACGATGCAGGTACTGGACGAGCTGCCGTACCAATTCCAGATCCGTGATTTTTCGAGGGAAATTTCCGTTGAAGCCGGCTCGACAGGCCGGCTGAACTATATCCTCAAACCTTTGCGCAGAGGGCAATATTGCTTTGGCAGCCTTCACGTTTTTCTGCGAAGCCCGTTGGGCTTGATCGAGCGGCGTGTCAGTTCCGCATCAACGCAGGAAGTTCCCGTTTATCCTTCCATTGCGCAGATGCGGCGTTTTGAGTTGATGGCTATCGCCAGCATCAGCCGCGGGCAGGGCTTGCGGAAAATCCGCCGGATCGGACACAGCTATGAGTTTGAACAAATAAAAAGTTATGTTGCAGGAGACGATCGGCGCGCGATAAACTGGAAGGCAACCAGCCGGCGGAACAGCCTCATGGTTAACCAGTATGAAGATGAGCGCTCCCAACAGATCTTTTGTGCGCTGGATACCGGGCGCTCCATGAAGCTTCCTTTTAACGGTATGAGC
>JANNSM010000410.1:0-11597 GCA_031402635.1 Bacteroidota bacterium
GCCATCTTTTGACCGGGCTGCAGCCGGTGACCGGATTCTTGAAATCCAGGACCGGGGCCACGGCATGATCAGGACAGAAATTGTCTGCAGCCGCTGCGGTTCTCATCTCGGCCACGTTTTCCCGGATGGCCCTACAGAAACAGGCCTCCGCTATTGTGTGAACTCCGCATCCCTTGATTTTGAAGGGGATTCCTGACCAGACAGATTTACCCGCTGCTATACGCCAGTGCTATACGTTGAACCGGAAATGCATGACATCTCCGTCTTTAACCGTGTACTCTTTGCCTTCAACCTGCAACTTGCCGGCTTCCTTGCAGGCTGCTTCTGAGCCAAGCGAAATAAAAGTTTCGTAAGGGATGACTTCGGCACGGATAAAACCCTTTTCGAAATCACTGTGAATAACCCCTGCCGCCTGCGGTGCCTTGGTGCCACGGTGTATGGTCCAGGCCCGGACTTCTTTAACCCCTGCCGTAAAATAGGTGATCAAATCGAGCAGTTTGTAAGCCGAGCGGATGAGCCGGTTCAACCCGGATTCCTGTAAACCCAAATCGGCTAAGAAAGCCACCCGGTCTTCCGGGCTTTCGAGTTCGGCAATTTCCGCTTCGATTGCTGCACAAATCATCACGATCTCCGCCTGATCACCGGCCACGGCTTCGCGAAGCTGACTGACGTATTCATTGCCGTTTAGAATCGATTTCTCGTCAACATTGCAGGCATAAAGCACCGGCTTTGACGTAAGCAATTGAAAATCTCCGAGCCATCCGGATTCCTCCTCATCCTGAAGTTCAAAGGACCGCACCGCCGCACCCGACTCGATATGGGTTTTCAGCCGCTCCATCATGAACACTTGTTTCTGTGCGGCCTTATCGCCCGATTTGGCGGCTCTCCGCTGTTTGTCCAGCCGCTTGTCAAGGGTCTCAAGATCCTTGAGCAGCAATTCGGTGTCAATAATTTCTTTGTCGCGCACGGGATTGACGGAGCCGTGAACATGTACGATGTTGTCGTCCTGAAAACAGCGGATAACGTGGATGATGGCATCAGTTTCCCGGATATTTCCCAGAAACTGGTTACCCAACCCTTCCCCTTTGCTGGCTCCTTCTACCAGACCGGCAATATCCACGAACTCCATGGTTGTGGCCACCAGGCTTTTCGGCTGAATCAATTCCTGGAGCTTTAACAGCCGGGGATCCGGAACCGTGATCACGCCAACGTTGGGCTCTATGGTGCAAAAAGGGAAATTGGCAGCTTGAGCTCTGGCATTGGACAGCGAATTAAAAAGGGTTGATTTGCCCACATTGGGAAGACCTACAATACCGCACTTCAGAGCCATACCGCTTGAATTTTGAGCGGCAAAGATAACAGGAGCCGCGGGAAAAGGCCGGCATGGCTGCAATCAGCCCTCCAGGTCTTCGCTCCGCTGCTTTTCAAAGAGCTCGGCATATAGCCCTCCGGCGGCCAGCAGCGCCTCGTGACTTCCCCGTTCCACAATCCGGCCATCATCCAGCACGAGTACCTGATCAAGGTCCAGAAGACTGAAAACCCGGTGGGTGATAATCAGGGCGGTCTTGCCGACCAGATAAGACTCCAGGTTGTTGAGGATGCGTTTTTCGGTGCCGGCATCAACGGCAGACAGACAATCATCAAGCACCAGGATGGGCGCGTTTTTTGCGAAGGCCCGGGCTATGGAAATGCGTTGTTTTTGACCGCCGCTTAAGGTCACTCCACGCTCGCCGATCCGGGTATCATATTGTTTGGGAAACGTGGCGATCTCCCCGGCAATGGAAGCGTACTCCGCTAACGACTGCGCACGCCTTGAACTTCTTGCCGACTCCGGTTCCCCGAACTGGATATTGTAAGCTACGGATTCAGAAAAAAGAAAAACGTCTTGCGGAACATATCCGATGTTTTTGCGCAAGACCTCCAGAGGTATTTCGCGGATGTCCGTTCCGCCGATGCGGATTGTTCCCTCGTCGGGATCGTACATTCTCACGAGCAGTTCGGCAATCGTGGATTTTCCTGAGCCAGTCCTTCCAAATACGGCTACCCGGTTTCCCGCCGGAATCCGGAAACTCAAATTTTGCAACGCCTGAATGCCCGTGTCAGGGTACCGGAAAGATACCTGGTCAAACTCAAGGTCGCCGGTGAAATCGGGGCTCACGTGGCCCAACGTGGAAATCGCGGGAGTAGCGGACAGAAACTCGTTGATCCGTTTTTGCGAGGCAGCAGCCCGCTGAATGATAGACGCAACCCAGCCTAGCGAAGCCACCGGCCAGGTCAGCATGTTGACGTAAATCACAAATTCTGCCACGTTGCCCGGTGTGACCGTTCCCGCAATAACCTGCATTCCTCCGATGAGGATTGTGATGATCGTACTCAGCCCGATTAGCAGCATCATCAACGGCTGGAAAATAGAATCTACTCTCGCCAGGCCCATCGAGCGTTCCTGGTATTCTTCGCATTCCCGCTCAAAATGCCGGGCCATCGGCTCCTCCTGAGCGTACGCCTTCACCACGCGGATACCGGAAAAGACCTCCTGCGCGCGTGAGGTCAATTCGCTGAGCTGAACCTGGATGGATTCACTGCGGCGGTTGATGATATTGTTGACATAGTAAATGGAAAGAGACAATATCGGCAACGGTAAGAGCACATAGAGCGTGAGCTGCGGGTTGATGCGGATCATGGCGTAAATCACGAGCACAAACAAAACCACCAGGTTGATAGCGTACATCAGCGCCGGACCTACATACATTCTCACGCGGCTCACGTCTTCCGCAACCCTGGACATCAGATCACCGGTATTATTGCGCCGGTAAAAACCCTGATCCAGCTTCTGGTACTGCGCGTAGAGTTCGTTTTTAAGGTCGAATTCAACGAGCCGCGACATGATGATCAGGGTCTGGCGCATGAAAAACATGAATGCACCCCGGATGAGCGCCAGCGCGAGGTAAACACCGGCGAAGATCAAAAGAATACCGATGAAACGCTGGCGCATCGCCGCCTGGGCGGGGGTTCCGGCAAGGGTAAAATAAAGATCGCGGCTTTCTGTTACCAGATTGATCGCATGCCGGACTACCTGGGGCGACAGGACAGCAAACACGTTGGAGGCCGCGACGAAGAAAATTCCGCCGAGCAGGTGGTATCGGTACTTGAGGAAGTACTTGTTGAGGTAGGCCAGTTCCTTCAAAGCAATGTTGGCGAAGCGCGCATTGGAGGCCCCAAAAAAAAACAATAAATTTGCAATCTGCACGCAAAACGTCCTAATAATCAATAGTTAACAACTAAAAAAATACGTTATGCCTAAGGCTGCTGCAGCATTTTCCACCATTACGAGTGCCCCTGAATCGCCCGGGAGCATTTTCGGGCAGATGAGCCTGATGGATCATGAAAACCTGTTTTTCTGTTATGACCAACCCACAGGACTCCGCGCGATCATCGGGATCCACAACACGGTGTTGGGGCCGGCCCTGGGCGGTACGCGGTTCTGGAATTATACCGACGAAGCGGCGGCTGTGCACGATGTCATCCGGTTGTCCAGGGGGATGACTTACAAAGCCGCCATCAGCGGAATCAATCTGGGAGGCGGTAAAGCCGTCATCATCGGAGACGCGCGCAAATTGAAGTCAGAAACTTTCTGGCGTCGTTACGGGCGTTTTGTAGAAAGCCTTAACGGCAAGTACATCACCGCCAAAGATGTTGGCACAACCACGGCCGATATGGAATTTGTCTCCATGGAAACCCGTCACGTGGCCGGCAAGCCGGTGTGGTTGGGCGGAAGCGGCGACCCTTCGCCCGTCACTGCCTACGGTGTTTATCTCGGAATCAAAGCCGGCTTGAAAGAAGTGTTTGGCTCAGAAGAACTGAAAGACCGAAGAATAGCCGTGGAAGGTGCCGGCAGCGTGGGCAGCCAACTGGTTAAGCGGTTGAGGCATGAAGGTGCTGAAGTCTGGGTTTCTGATCTGGACGAAAACCGGGTCAAGCACGTCTGCCTGAGCTATGGATCGCGCCCAGTTTCAGCCGATGCCCTCTACGATCTGGATGTGGATGTATATTCGCCGTGCGCTTTAGGGGCAACGTTGAACGACCGGACGATCGAAAGGATCCACTGCCAGATCATTGCGGGAGGCGCCAATAATCAGCTCGAAGATGAAGTCCGGCACGGAGATATGCTGAGCGAAAGAAACATTACTTATTGCCCTGATTTTCTGATCAACGCCGGCGGTCTGATTAGCTGTTATGCTGAATTCCTGGGCAATTATCAACAGGAACACGCTATGGACATGACCGAAGTAATTTATTCAAGAACTGCAGAGATCCTGAAAACGGCCGCTAAAGAAGGGATAACAACCCACGAAGCTGCACTGCGTTCTGCTGCTTCCCGCCTCAACGCGGTGGCCATCCTGAAAAGCCGGCTTTGAACAACCAGCCCCTGCTCAGCCGGCGCAGTCTTCGCGTCAAAGTCATGCAGGTTCTTTTCGCCTTCAACCAGGAAGAGAAAAAGGACATTAGCCTGATGGAGAAGAAACTCTTTGACAGTATCCGCGATACCGGGCGAGCATTTCTTTATCATTTTCTCCTGTTGGTTGAAATCGCAGACAGCGTTGAACGCGAAGCGGTCATGCGTGCGGCTAAATACCTTCCTACCGAAAAGGACCTCGCTTTTTCACGGCGTTTCTACCACAATGCTATAGCCGTTGCCCTGCGGGCCGATAGCGCTTTCCGCAAAACCATTGAACGGGAGAAGCTGGATAACCTACTCGATGAAGAACTGGTCAGGATCGTTTACAACCAGCTCAAAGAAACTCCGGATTACCAGGAATACGTGCGCAGCCTTATGGATGATGCTGATGCCGACCGAAGGATTGCCCTTTGCGTTTTTGAAGAAGTCATCTGGCCTTCGGACGATCTTGACCAGCACATGGAAGACATTTTCCCAACCTGGGATGAAGATGTGGAAATTGTCATTCCCCGGGTTCAGCAAACCCTGAAAGCCTGGAAACCCGGTCAGCCGGGAGCCTGGTCAGCCGATTGCCTGGAATTGCCCGACGAAAGCCGGGAATTTGTGCGGGAATTGCTCAGCCTTGGTCTGGAAAAAGAAGTAGAACTCGAAAAACTGATTGCCCCCAAACTGGAAAACTGGGAGCTTGACCGCGTAAGCCAGATGGACCGCATTCTAATCAGAATGGCCCTGACCGAGTTGCTCTATTGCAAAACCATTCCGGTCAAAGTTTCAATTAATGAATACATAGACATTTCCAAAGAGTATTCAACCCCGAGATCCAAGGATTTCATCAATGGCGTGCTGGACAACCTCATGAAAACGTTGCGGGAAGAAGGGCGCATCCAAAAACAGGGACGGGGCCTGGTGGAATGAGCAGGGGGATTTTAGGCGTTCCGCTATCTTTGGACGGTCAAAAAACGAGTATCACGATGAGAACACCATTCACGTACACCTTACTTTTCCTCCTCAGCCTTTGCAGCACTGCAGCTTTATCCGGTTGTGCTTCGGATAGCGGCAGTGACGGAGCAAAAGAAAAGACCGGACAGACGGACCCTTCTTTAAGCGGTGAGATGATCAATAATCCAAAAACTGCCGATCAATCGGGAACGGCAGGCGTGGATCAGGCCACGGTACCCGTCATGACTTTTGAGCGTGACAAATGGGATTTTGGTGAAATCATCCAGGGCGAAATTGTTGAGTACTCCTTCAAGTTCACCAATACCGGAAATTCGCCGCTCGTGATTACTTCGGCCAAGGGATCCTGCGGGTGCACTGTTCCGGAATGGCCCAAAGAACCGATTTCCCCCGGTGCCGTCGGCTACCTCAAAGTCACCTATGACTCCAACGGACGCAAGGACAAGTTTGACAAAACGGTTACCATTACCGCCAACACCGTTCCCAATACCAACCTGCTGTATATTTCTGGAAATGTCATTGTTCCGGAGAGTTGAGCACAGGTCACTACATCACTTTCCCTTAAAGCCAAATATCTCCTTCTATGTTTCTGACTTCGATCCTGCTCATGTCATCTTCCGGTACTTCTTCCGGTGGACCAACCTCGCTGTTGTTTCTTGCGGCCTTCATCTTTATTCTTTATTTTTTTATGATCAGACCACAGGCTAAAAAAGCCAAAGAGCAACGGCAGTTTATAGACGGTATTGAAAAAGGGCAACGGGTGGTGACCAGCGGTGGGCTTCACGGCAGAGTGGTACAAGTAGATGAGAAAAGCCTTCTTATTGAAGTTGATAAAAACGTGAAAGTCAGGATTGAACGTAGTATGGTTTCAATGGATTTTACAAAGGCACTTGGCGAAGATACGGGGACCTAAAAACACGGGAATACGTTCCTGTGGCAGGCTGGCTGCCTGAAGAAATCATGATCAGCATTGGCATCACCGGAGGGATTGGCAGTGGTAAAACCACGGTTTGCCGCCTTTTTGAAACGCTGGGAGCTCCGGTTTACTACGCCGATGATCGCGCCAAAGCCATCATGGTCGAAGATGCGGAATTGGTAGCCGCCCTTAAACGAGCTTTTGGAAACGCTATTTATGACGAGGAGGGAAATCTGCAGCGGCAGCTCCTGGCTGACCGCGTTTTTCGCGATCCGGATTCTTTGAATATCCTGAACGGCCTTGTTCACCCGGCGGTGTTTCGCGATGCTGCCCGATGGGCTGAAGAGCACCGCTCCGCTCCCTACATTATCCGGGAAGCTGCCCTGCTGTTTGAAAGCGGATCATATCGGATGATGGATGAGATTGTCATGGTCTGGGCGCCTGAAGCCCTTCGCATTGAACGGGCAATGGCCAGAGACGGTCTCCGTGAAGAAGCAGTCCGCGACCGAATGAAAAGGCAATGGCCCGATGAAAAGAAGCGCGAAAACTCGAACCACCTGATCATCAACGACGGTCAACATCTTCTTATCCCGCAAGTTATTGCGCTTCACCGTGGGTGGCTGAGCCGGGACGCCGGCCGGCTCCAAAGTCCGGATTCCAGAACAACCCTCCATTGAGGGAAAAAGCAGCCGGCAAATTGTCCGCACTCAGCGCGCCGTAAACACCTGCGGTCAGCCCGAAGTTCTTTACAACTGGCACAACGGTCTTGAGGCCAAAGCTGAACGATTCCTGATTGTTGACATATAAGCCGGTATAGGCAGTATTGCAAGGCTGGTTTTCACCATTGCGGAAACTGAGCCGGTAGTCAGCCACCCCGATAACCCACCAGGCCGCAACAGGGTTGACACCAAATTCGAGCTGGCCCAGAAATTCTTCACTGTACTGGTTTGTTCGAAAAGCTATTCCACCGTGTCCGGCGATGTAGGTCCGGCCAAAACTTTTGCCAAAAGCCAGAATGGGCTCAAAGGACCATGCATTGAATCCGGTCTGAAGCCCGGTAATCTGGTCCAGATCACTGTTGTTTGATTCCAGGAGAAGTTGAACGCTCATTACCGTTGAGTTTCGGTTGAACAGGCGGTAACGTGCACCAAAGCGGAAATTCCCGAGGTAATTCAGGTTCCCGGCAGGAAGGGTATCGGGAAATGACGCCGAGCCCACTGGTTCGCCACTCGTAGAAACGAACACCACCGGCAATTGACCAATCAGGGTTAGCTGATCAAACAAACCGTACTCAGCATAGAGCCGGATACCCAGATCCGTAACCGGACGTTGTAGCTGGGTGAACGTCTCATTATCGTTCCACAACTCATCGTAGCGCAAATACGAGGCAGAAAGTTCTATCCACGATTTATTTTTTTCCAAGGTCCAGCCACCGCCAGCCTCGGCCAAGCCGGTCCATCCGGTCAACATCAACAACAAAGCCAGCCATTTAACCATAAGGCGCAAAAGTAATGTACGCAAACTGCCCTGCGGAAGCAGGCAATTGCTCCCATTGACGGCAATAATAGTCGCTTTTGGGTGTATCCTGTGGAATAAAAACTGCGTAAGAAGTTGTTCAGGGAGCGTGGTTGTTGCTATTCTTGCACTACATTTTATCCATTAGATCAACGAGTTATATACACTCATGCAATTACCATTCTCTCCGAAACACTCCACCGCCAACCTTTCCGGGACTATCATTCGTGCTTTTATATCACTGATTTTCAGTGTGTTATTCATGACCGGATGCAATTTTTCCAATTCTCATCCCAAAGGCGATACGCTGGCCGAAGCCGATGAACCCTGCGAAATTCGGTACGGTCTTCCCGTTGATTCGTTCGTAATGGTTGAAGGCGAAGTGGGTAAAGACCAGTATCTGGCGGATATTCTTCTTCCACACCGGGTTGCCTATTCGCTCATTGAGCACATGGCCCAGGACATCGAATTGTTTGATTTTCGCAGAATGCGTGCTGGCAATCCCTATACGCTGTTGCTCGGACCAGACTCTACTGCCCGTTACTTTGTGTACGAAGAAAACAAAGTGGATTATGTGGTTTACCGTTTTGACGGTGATTCCGTAGCGGGAACCAGGGGCAGTAAGCCGGTAGAGCGCAAAGTGCGGGAAGTGGCCGGCGTGATCACGAGTTCTCTTTACCAAAGCCTTATTGACGGCGGGGCTAGCGCCGAGTTGGCTGTTCGCCTGGCCGATATTTACGCATGGTCTATTGACTTTTACAAAATTCAGGACGGCGACCGGTTCAAGGTCATTTACGGGGAGAGTTTTGTAGATGGCGAATCGGTTGGTGTTGACAGCATTTTCGCCTCCAGTTTTGATTACCGGGGAAAAGGGTTCGTCGCTTATCGCTTCGATCAGGATGGCGAAACCGGCTATTTTGATGCCGATGGCAAAAGCCTGAAAAGAGCTTTCCTGCAAGCACCTCTGAATTACACGCGAATTTCCTCTCGCTATACCATGAAGCGTTTTCACCCTGTTCAGAAGCGGTACAAAGCGCATTTGGGTACGGACTATGCCGCGCCTACAGGAACCCCGATTCACACCACAGGAGACGGGACGGTGATTGCCGCCGGCTATACCAGCGGGAATGGCAACTATGTCAAAATCAAACACAACGACACCTATTCAACCCAGTATCTCCACATGAGCAAATTTGCTCCGGGAATGCGTCAGGGAAAAGCCGTAAGGCAAGGAGAAGTGATCGGATATGTCGGCAGCACGGGACTTGCCACCGGTCCACATCTCTGTTACCGGTTCTGGAAAAACGGCCAGCAGGTTGATCCGTTCCTGGAGAAAATTCCGGCTTCGTTCCCCATCAGCGAAAAACATATGCCTGCTTTCAAAGCCATCGCTGACAAGTGGGCCAAAGCCCTGGAGCGTATTCCCTATCCGGAGCCCGCGGAATTGCCTGCAGCAGAGCAACAGCATTCAAAGCAGGACCTGGCTTCAACTTTCTAAACAGCCGGATCTACACAACCGGCGCCACTTGCCTGTCAATTGATCGGAAGGTCAATCTCAATCGGAATGGGCGCCATGTCCACCATGTGGCACTTTTGACAAAAATCGGGGGTTTTATTTTCGTACCACATCTGCCGGAACTCCTGATACTCCGGTTTGTTTAAGCAGGTCATCAACCCTTCTTCAAAGACGTTGCCAAAGTTTAGCTCTTTCGGGAAAGGCTTTGCGCAACAGGGCGTCATGTATCCGTCCCAGGAAATATAAAAATGGGACCAGGGAAGGTGGCACTTCTGAAAGCCCGCCGGGCTCTTGAAATCCCACACAGACAGCATCACATCGCCCACCCTGTCGGCTGTTTCTTTCGCGCGGAAAATTTCGTCCCGGAAGGTTTTGGTCTGAAAGAAATCGTAGTAAGAGGTGTCGTGTGCGGTTACCGAGGCCACGTTGAAAGGTGTTACGTTAACATAGCCGACTCCCAGTTCATGGGCCGCTTCAACCACCTCGGCCAGGGTGTGGTAATTCTCTTTGACAGCAACAAAATTGAACATGACTTCTGCCCGCTTTCCCCGAGCTGCTGCAGCAATGGCGCGCGTATTTTCCAGGAAGGTGCCGTAATGGCCTCTCAGGCGAACCTGTTCGTAAATGTCCCCTACCCCATCCATACTGATCTGGATGGTATCCAGTTTGTCGGCCAGCCGCGTGGCTATTTCCACACATTTTGGCAGGTGGGCATTGATCGAGATAAACAGAATAATGCCTTCGCTTTTTGCCCGGATATAATCAACGGCTTCTTCAAGCGGTTTATACATCAATGTTTCCCCCAACCCGGTCAGGCCGATGGAATCCACATAGGGATAAACTTCGTCCACGATGCGTTTGAGCTGGTTGAGGTCCATAAAGCCCTTCGCCATCTGTTCGCCGTAGCTGTACTCCCTGGGACAGGTAATGCACTTTAGATTGCAATGGTTGGTCACCTCCAGCATGATAGATGCCGGATAAGCGACTTTGGTGCTTTTGCGAGAACGCAACCAGGCTGCATGCGCTTTATTGGCGGAGTATTTCACCAAATCCGACCCTCCGGGGAGGTGGCGAAGTCGGTGGACAGCTTTTTTAAGTCTTCGCCGGTTGATGCCAAATGCCAAATGAGTACTTTTTCTTATAGGTTAAGACCTGACAAAGTTAGCCCCCTCCCGGCACTTAAACGGATTGCCTATCCCGGAAATCCCGGAGGTGTTCAACCCGCCATTCGCCCGTCAACCATAACGAGTTTGCGGTCCGCCATGGCCGCCAGTTCAGCGTTGTGCGTTACAATCACAAAGGTTTGGCCAAAGCGTTCCCGGAGGCTGAAAAACAGTTCGTGCAAGTCCCGGGAATTGTCGGAATCCAGGTTGCCGGAAGGTTCATCGGCCAGAATCACATCCGGCTCATTGAGCAGCGCCCGCGCCACGGCAACTCTTTGCTGTTCGCCACCGGATAACTGTCCTGGCTTATGTTCAAGTCGGTTCGAAAGACCGAGTTCCCCGAGCAGGGTTTCAGCCCTCGTCCGGATTTCGTTTTCAGGCCTCGCCCCGATAAGGCCGGGAATCATCACGTTTTCCAGTGCAGTAAACTCGGCAAGCAGATGATGGGCCTGGAAAACGAATCCAATTCTGCGATTGCGGAATGCATCGAGCCTGACCTTAGGCATGTTGCTGACGGGCTCCCCTCCGATCCAAACTTCGCCCTGATCCGGGCGATCCAGGGTTCCCAGAATGTGCAAAAGGGTTGACTTGCCGGCGCCACTTGCACCGACAATCGCAACGATCTCGCCCCGCATCACCTGGAGATCCACACCGCGCAAGACCGTGAGCGGGCCATAGGATTTTTGAAGTCCTTCTGCCCTAATGACCTGTTCAGCATTTAAGGCAGTAATCTGTTTCGCGTTAGTTTTCAATAAATGACGAATTATAACTTCTACCTATGTTTGTGCCACACTTGTAAAATGGTCCCGGCGATGGGCCAACAAAAAAACGCAATAATGAAGAAGATTACCCTTTTTGCTGCCGTGGCCATGATGACGGCCCTCTCGTTCAGCTCCTGCAAAGACAAATGCACAGTTTGTACCTGGGCTGACGGAACGCCCGACACCGAAAACTGCGGCAGCGACCAGGAGCAGGATGCATTCGTCATCGCCACAGAACTGGCGGCTGCATTTTCAGGCACCACGGTGAATTGCGACAAGAAATAATTCCGGCGCAAAAAACCGAACCGATCCA
>JANNSM010000411.1:0-5215 GCA_031402635.1 Bacteroidota bacterium
TGCGTTCCAGCCGACGTAGTCGTCGGTAAAACCGTTGTCGTCGTTGTCCAGCCCGTCGCCGGGTATCTCGCTGCGGTTGATCCAGAACCAGAGGTCATTGTGGTTTAGGTCAAAGCCAATGTCCACCACCGCAATGACGATGGTATCGCCCAGCGCGCTCAAGCCGCCTGTACTGATGTCCCAGGCTTCCGGGGCGTCAATGTCTGCGTCTGCCAGCCCTCCCATGGCTCCCATGTTGTTCATGCCCCATTGCAGGGCAAAACCAGGGTCGGAGGGAGTGATCCTTTTCTGTAGCTTGTGGTTGAACTGCGCGGTCTGCAAACCGGACCAGGTTTTAAGCCGGGCTAGCCACAGGCGGGAATCGCTGTTGGGTGAAAGATCCAGGCGATAAATACCCAACGCCGGGGCCAGGGGAGTCAGCTCGGCCGTCTGCCCGGGTTGCAGGGCCTCTACATGCTGGATCAGCGATAGGGGCTGTTGCCCAGGTTGGAATTGCAGCAGGTATTGACCCGGGATAATGGCGTCTGCTTCAAGCGTTTGTGCACAGGTCATCGCAAATGGGACAACCAGCAGACCGAGACCAAGCAACAAAGGAGCAAAGCGAGAGAGGGGCATAGGAACAATTTTTTACCGCGCTGAAAGAGGCCATTTTCCTGGTAGGGCACCACAAAACCAGGCGGATATAGTGGATCATACCAGGCGCATGATGGCGCCCTTCGACCAATAAATATAGCGAAACGGAAGGATTACGTGCAACGTCAGTTCCGAACGAGTTGAGTGCTGCACTGTTCAATGACTGCGCCATTGTCAACTTGCCAGACCAGGTTCAGGGTGTCGCCGGTTGGAACGGCAAGACCATCTCCAGTCCAGGTCAGCGGTCCCTGGCTTTGCACCACGTTGAGCACCTGGCCGAATTCACCACCGATTTCCAGGTTCACGTAATTGCCCGGACCGAAATTTCCGAGGTTGAACAACAGGACTTTGTTCTCCGGGCAGGTGCAGTCCTGAATGCCGGCGAGGTACTCGTAAACACCGGATGTGCAGGTGTCGGTAGCGCGGTATTCTACCGCGTAATAGCTCTCTTTGACCATGCCGACCTGAACGTCAAAACCCACTTCACTGCTGTTTCCTGCTTCATCGCTGACGAAGTAATCCACGTGGTAATTGCCGTAGCGGTCAGTGTCCACAAATCCTTCCGTGACCAATTGATCTTCGAGCCGGCAATCGCGGTTGTCCAGCACTTCGATCATCGGCACCGGCAGGGTATCGCCCAAAATCACAAACGCCGGCAGGCCCTGACGCACCGTAATGATTGGCGCATCGTTGTCGGCGGGTTTGCAGGCGGGTAAAACCGTTGCAAGCAGCAGAGCAAACCAAAACGGATGAGGTAATCGGTGCATGAACAAAGGTGAAGGAACTGATCAGAGAACCGCTGTTCAGGGTTTGCGGTATTGACTGGTGCAGGTGGTGAAGGCTACGGTGTCAATTTCGTCAAAGGTAAGGTCGAAAGCAAAGCGGTCAAGGGTGCCGTAGAGCAGGACGGTGGAGCCGAAGTAGGTGAAATCCGGCAAGGTATCGTTTACCTGGATGCTGTTTCCAAGCCGCCCTTCAACCGTCAGGCCAACCGTATAACCGGCACCACGGTTTCGCCAGTTGGCTACCAGCAGGCGGGTACTGTCCAGCGGATCGGTTGCCACAGTTACCGCGTAATTCGAAATGATGGTATCACAACTATCCCGGACGCTCCAGTTGCCGGCGTAATTCAGGGTACGGGCGTAAACAGCCACGACTCGCGTTGCGGAATCTTCATTGCCCGCTGCATCGGAAACGTAGTAGTAAACTTCGTATTCCCCGACGGAATCCGTTCTGACCCGCGAGGCATCAATGGTGATCAAAGCGGTGTCCATAACGCCGTCTTCCTTGTCTGTGGCCAACGCCCCTTTTTCCAGGTAGATGCCGCCAAGCGGAACCCGGTAATCCTGTTCAAACACCACGATTACCGGCGGGGTCGTGTCTGTTTTCTTACAGGCCACCACTAAGATTGCCAGCGCGAATAGCAGAAATAGATTCCGTTGCATGCGGCGTAAAGGTAAAAAAGCCGTCCCGGAGTGGGACGGCTTTTAAGAACTTATGGGTTAGGCGAATTATTGTTTGGTAAACACGCCATCGCAGGTAAGCACGTTGACTCCGTCATCCGCGCTGTAGTCCAGGGTGAATTCCATGGCGGTAGTGGTACCGGTGGTTAACTGGCCGTTGCCAACAAAGGTTGCACCGCCTGCGGTGTCATCGAGGCTCAGCGTGCTTTTGGTGTCGCCGGACAGGTCAATGTTGACGATGACCGCTCCTCCGTAGTCCCCAAAGTTGCTGATGATAATCGTATTGCCGGCACCCGCCGTAACGGTTACGTTGTAGGTGTAGGTCATTCCGTCACTGCAATCTTCAACAACTTCGTAAATGCCGGCGTAATCAGCCGGCTCAGCGAAAACATGAACCGTGCGAACTTCAGTGCCCACGTTTCCAGCTCCATCCGTGGCGGAGTAAAGAATGTCATAGCTGCCGACAACATCGGCGTCAAGTGCGCTGTCATCTACGTCTATAACGGCGATTACGCCATCTTCAAGGTCTGTAGCTTCTGCGCCGGTTTCTGTAAATGTGCCTCCGAGATCAACATAGGCCGGGTTATCGCCGAGCAAGGTGATGACCGGGCTGTTCAGGTCGTCTTCGGTGCATTGGGTAAACAAAACGGCCGCAAAGGCCAGAGCGAGAAATTTGATGTTTTTGCTGAATTGGATCATCGTCTTGAATTTATGGGTTGATTATAGGTCGTCTTATAAACTTAGCTGCGCTAATTTTGCGCAAAAATAGGTTAGATTAAATAATTATACCACGGTCCCGTTTCTGGACATTGTGGGAAAGTCATTTTTTGAAGACCTGTTCCTTTACAAACCCAAATCAGCGAACCTATGAACATTAAAATTCTCGCACTGGTCCTTGGCGCATCGGTTGCATTAACTGGCTGCAACAACGGCGCCAAACAGATTGCCGAACTGGAAACCCAGCTCAGCGAGCAAAAGCAGGCATTGACAGACACTGTGGCCTATTTTACGACCACGATCAGCGATATGCAGTTTCAGTTGGACAGCCTGAACACGGAATTGGTGAAATTCACTTCTGCTGTTTCTAGCCCGGGCAAGAAGCCGGCAACACCCGCTCCTGCAAAAACACCTACCGGCCAGGTTGATGTAACCAAAAAAGGCGCCGGTGATGCCCCTAAGGTTGATGTGACCAAAAAGGGAGGTGGTGATGCTCCTAAAATTGACGTGACCAAAAAGGGCGGCGGTAACTGAGGTAAGCTGGTTTCTCGTGCCGGGTCATACTGCCTTGCCGGGTCCTGCTGCTTTGCCTGATTGTGGAATCCTTGCGCTACTTTTTTAATAGCAGTAATTCAATCTTAGGCAGGTAATCGCTTTGCCAGCGCCCGTCAATGCCAGGCCAGGTGAGTACCTGGTCGAATATTGCCTGTTGCCGGTCCATTTCAGCCAGGGCATCAGCATACGGCGTATCGCTGAACGTGACCAGTGAATAAACCGGCGAGAATTTTTCGGGATTTCGCTCGGCCACAGCGCTGGCAATTTTCTTTTGAAGCTGGAACAATGGGTCAGCTACACGGTCGCGCATTTCGAGAAAATTGCGCTTGGCCAGCTCTGCAACGGCATCTGCATTGGGTTTGCGCTGCGTTTCGAATTCGCTGAAAATGCGCGGCCAATTGTTTTTGTGCCGGTCCATGAGTCTGGCCAGCACGGTGCAGTCTTCGAACCCCGCATTCATGCCCTGCCCGTAAAAGGGTACTATGGCATGGGCGGCATCGCCCAGCAACAAGGTGTTCTGGTATGCCCAGGGAAAGCAGCGCACCGTCACCAGAGCTGCCGTCGGGTTTTGCGAGAAGTCTTCCAGTAAATCGGGCATCTGCTCTTTTGCATCGGCAAAATAGCGGTTGAAATAGGCGATGATCGCTTCATCGGTGGTGAGCGCGTTGAAACCTTCCTTGCCATCAAATGGCGCGAACAGCGTACACGTAAAACTACCATCGAGGTTTGGCAGTGCAATGAGCATGAAACTTTGCCGGGGCCAGATATGCAAGGCTTCCGGATCGAGTTGCCAGCCTCCGTCCTGTGCCGGCGGAATGGTCAATTCCTTATAACCGTGGGCGAGGTAGTCCTGCTGGTAATCGAACCGGGGTCGGCGCTGCAGGCTGTTTCGGAGGTTAGAGAATGCGCCGTCGGTGCCGAATATCAGTTCAGGTCGAAGGGTGTAATCGAATTTTCCATCCTCATCGCGCATTTGAAGATCGCCGCTTTCCAGGTCCAGTTCCCGGCAGGCCTGGCGAAACCGGAATTCCACATTGGGGTGGCTATCAGCGGCCTGCATCAGCAGCAGATTGAGTCCACTGCGGCTTATGGATCGGATAAACTGTCCTTTCCGGCCATAGGGTTGAAAATGCTGATGCCCGTCAACATCGTGGATCATGCGGCCGTGCATCGGCAGGCAGAGTTTGGAAACCGGTTCGGTCAACCCAACACCATCTAAGCCCTTCATTCCCCGGTCAGAAAGAGCAAGGTTTATCGAACGGCCTCCGCCGGCTCCACTGGTTCTGAAATCAGACCTGCGATCGTAAACGGTTACGGAACGCCCGCGCTGGCCCAGATAACCGGATAACAGCGATCCAACCAAACCCGCCCCCATCACCACATAATCACCCATGGTTGTGCAAAGTTACAGACCAGCGCTCAAGGCGAAACAAACACCCGAAAACCATAGCCTTCAAGGGTGTAGGTTGAAGTGAGTGTATCCAGCTCTTCGCGGAAGGCATCCTGCCAGATGCTGTTTTCCCATTCAACCGGAACAGTCCATGTCACTTCGGTTTCCCGGACATTGACGAGAACTAATGAGCTCTGGGACACTCCTTCTTTTTTAAAAGCCACAACGTCGGGATCCGCTGCATCGGTTAAAGAGCGGATCTTCAGCGCTTCGCTTTGTTTGTAAATGTTCAGCAGCTTTCGGTAGCGGGCCTGAAACTCCGGGTTTGCGCTCCAATTAATCAGCGAGTTGCTGAAAAAAGGAACAGTTGTAATTCGCCCGGTTTCCTGACTGCCGTAAATCAGTGGAACACCGCCCATGCAAACCGCCAGCACAGAGGCGGCGAATGCCCCGTCCT
>JANNSM010000412.1:0-2482 GCA_031402635.1 Bacteroidota bacterium
GATTTGACGGAACTCATTTGTCCGGTTTTGCTTCAGGTCGCTGATCCATACTCGGCGTTTACGCAGATCCTTGAGCGCTTCGGGGATTCTCGCTACGGAATACGGAAAGGTGTTTCATCGCTGGCCTGGATCCATGAACAAGCGGAGATTGCTTCAACCTGCTGGATTGCACCGTTTGCATGTATTGACGAGGGCTCCCGGTTAGGCGAACAGGTTCAGATACACCCGTTTGTTTCGCTCGGCAGAAATGTACAGATCGGTGACCGGACGGTTCTCTTCGCCGGCGTCGTGGTCTATGATGATTGCGAGATCGGCCCGGATTGCATTTTGCACGCCGGAGCGGTCATCGGGTCGGACGGTTTCGGATTTGCGCCACAGCCTGACGGGTCATTTCGCAAGATTCCGCAGTTGGGAAATGTTCGCCTGGAAGCCCGGGTCGAAATTGGTGCCAACACGACCATTGACCGGGCAACCCTGGGCTCTACCGCGGTCAGGCATGGTGCCAAGATTGACAACCTCGTTCAGTTGGCACACAATGTGGAGGTGGGCGAATTCAGTGTGCTGGCGGCCCAGAGCGGCGTCTCCGGAAGCACGAAAATTGGCCGCGGAGTCCAGATTGGCGGACAGGCGGGGCTCATCGGCCACATCCAAATCGCGGATGGCACCCGCATCAACGCCCAAAGCGGGGTTAACCATTCCGTGAATGAACCTGGCACGGCGCTGACGGGCTCTCCGGCTGCTCCGTACCGCAAAGAGCTTAAATCTCAGGTCATCTACCGACAGTTGCCTGAACTGGAAGCCCGGTTGCGCAAATTGGAGGATTTAGTTTCTCAATTGGCAAAGCTGACCGAATAAGCTGAACAAATAAGCAGAACGAACAAGCAGCAGTATATGGCGGACATGCAGCAGACAATTTCGCGCAGTATTACCCTGAAAGGAACGGGGCTACACACGGGCAAGCCCGTAACCATGAAACTGGTACCGGCAGAGGTGAACCGCGGAGTCCGCTTCCGGCGGGTTGATCTTTTAGGCAAGCCCGAATTGAAAGCCGACGTGGATTATGTGGTGGATGTTTCCCGCGGAACAACCCTGGAGCACCACGGCGCCCGGATCGCTACGGTTGAACACCTGATGGCCGCCGTTGCTGGTCTGGGAGTGGACAACCTGATGGTAGAGTTAAATGCAGAGGAAGTTCCGATCATGGACGGCAGTTCAGCGCCGTTTATCCGCGCTTTGCAAAAAGCGGGATTAAAAATTCAGGATCATCCCCGGGATTATTTCATACTGGATCATACGATTCAATACCAGGATCCGGACCGGAAAGTGGAAATCACCGCATCGCCGGCCAGCGAATTTCAAGTGGCCTGCATGATTGATTTTGAGTCGCCGGCTCTGGGGCAACAGCACGCCCAGCTTGAGCATATTGAACAGTTTGCCGGATCTTTTGCCGATGCGCGCACCTTTTGTTTTCTCCACGAGCTGGAACAACTCTACGATGCCAACCTGATCCAGGGCGGCGACCTGAACAACGCCCTGGTTGTGGTTGACCGGGTGGTCAAGGACGATGAGTTGGACCGGCTGCGCAAAATGTTCAACAAAAAGAATGTCAAGGTCCGGCACAATTCTATACTCAACGATAAAAAGTTGCGTTACGCAAACGAACCGGCCCGCCACAAACTACTGGACGTCATCGGTGATCTGGCTCTGGCGGGCAAACCCATTAAGGGAAAAATCATTGCCACACGTCCCGGTCATGCTGCCAATGTTGCTTTCGCCCGCAAAATCAGGGAGCTGATCCGGGAGAACAAGCATAAAGTTGAAGTTCCGGTTTACGATCCCAACCAGACGCCGGTTTATGACATCAACCAGATTCACGACTTGCTTCCCCACCGCTTTCCGATTCTGCTGGTTGACAAAATTATTTTCATGGACGAGAAGACCGTAGTGGGGGTAAAAAACGTTACGATTAACGAGCATTTTTTCCAGGGTCATTTCCCCGGCCATCCGATTATGCCCGGAGTTTTACAAATTGAAGCGCTGGCTCAAACCGGCGGCATTCTGGTGATGAACCAATATCCGGATCCGGAAAATTACGAGACTCTGTTCCTCCGCATTTAAAAGGCGCGATTTAAGCGACCGGTTGTTCCGGGGGATACGCTGATCATGAAGATGGAATTGCTCCGTCCAATCCGCCGTGGTATTTGTGAAATGCAGGCCACCGCATTTGTCGGAGATCAGGTAGTAACCGAGGCCGAGTTGGTAGCACAAGTCAGGAAAAAGCCGGGTGTTGCATGAACCAACCTTTGGCCTACATCCATCCGGATGCCCGCATTGCGGACAACGTGGTGATTGAACCGTTTACAACCATATCTAAAGATGTGGTGATTGGAAGCGGCACCTGGATCGGGCCCAACGTCACCATTATGGAAGGAGCCCGGATCGGCAATAACTGCCGAATCTTTCCGGGGGCCGTGATTTCCGC
>JANNSM010000413.1:0-7236 GCA_031402635.1 Bacteroidota bacterium
ATAACAAGGCTTCGGGGTATTGGCATCCTGGAGGCGCCTCGTGGCTTGCTCACACATCACTACGAAGTGGATGAAAAAGGCATGATCACCCGCTGCAACCTTATTGTTTCAACCACACACAACAATGACGCAATGAACGAAGCGGTGCGTGTGGTGGCCGATGAAGTCATCAGCGAACAAGGCATCATTACTGAATCTATGCTGAACCAAGTGGAAGTGGCTATCCGCGCCTACGACCCGTGCCTGAGCTGCGCAACACAAGCGCTGGGCAAAATGCCACTGAAGGCGGAATTGTATGACGCAAACGGTGTACTCCTCCATGAACGCATTAAAAACTGAAGAAAAACAGGTGCTACTGCTCTGCATTGGTAATGCAGGGCGTGCAGACGATGGACTGGGCTGGCTGTTTGCCGACCGGGTCAACCAACAGTTTGGGGAAGCGTTTACCGTAGAATACCGTTATCAGTTACAGGTTGAAGATGCCGAACTGGTCAGTCGCTTTCAGGAGGTATATTTTGTAGATGCTACAGAAACGTTTTATGATGCGGGCTTTTCTCTTGAGCGATGCATTCCGGCGGAAACCTACTTTTATTCTTCGCACCTTCAAAGTCCGGAAGCCATACTATACCTCTGCGCCAATCTTTTTGACAAGCGGCCAACGGCCTGGTTGTTGTCTATTTCCGGAGTGGACTGGATGTTGGGCAATGCCATGAGTGCGGAAGCCTTTTCAAATTTCGAAAGCGCCTGGAAAAGTTGGTGCCGACTTTTCTTCCGCAAAGCCCTGGCTAAATCATATTTTCATAACATGAACTATCGGGCGATCGTCACACCAGCTTTATTATTGCTTTTGAATAGCAGGGCCACCGCCCACTCCGGGCATGGTCACACGGATGGGGAAAGTCTGCTGCACTACCTTGCTGAGCCGATACATCTCGTGGTTCTGTTAACGGCTGTTATAATTCTGGCATTGCTTGGCCACCGGTTCATTGTTCATAAAGAGGCTGTGGAACCTGAATACAACAAGAAAGATGCATGAACTCACGCTCGTGCTGAACATCATAGATATTGTGCAAGAAGAAGCCCTTCGCGCGCAAGCACCGGAGATTCAGGCTATTGACCTGGAGATCGGGAAACTCAGCGCGGTAGAGCCGGAAGCCTTTGCCTTTGCCTGGCAACAAGGCATCAAATCCACCCTTCTGGAGAATGCCAGTATGAACATTATCTATGTTGCCGGGAAGGCGCGCTGCCTTGAATGCGGAAATGAATTTGCCGTGGAAGCGTTGTACGATGCTTGCCCAACGTGCAAGAGTTACCTGGCAGATATCATCGAAGGCAATGAACTCCGGATAAAATCCATTACCGTACCCTAAATTATTTTTTTATGTGTGTTACTTGCGGATGCGGAAACAATGAAGATTTCCTGGTAGAAGACGGATTGTATCATCCTCTGGAAAAGAATACCGGGCAACGTCCTTCGCTGCTGCTGCAGACAGGGCATCCTCATGCAAACGAACACCCACGCGGGTTGGAGACCGCTCAGGCAATTGAACACTCCCCTGATCAGTTGCATAAGCAAAGCAACAGGCCTTTGCTGCAAGAGCCAGGCAATGTCCAGGGCCGCATGCTGATACTGGAAAAAGATGTGCTTCACGAAAATAACATGCTCGCCCAACGCAACCGCGGATACTTTGATGCCAAAAACATATTGGCTATCAATCTCGTGAGCTCTCCGGGTTCAGGAAAAACGGCATTGCTTGAAAGAACGCTGACTGATTTGAAGGGTGATCCGGAATGCTTTGTGATTGAAGGAGATCAGCATACCAGTCGAGATGCAGACCGGATCCGGGCAACTGGTACTCGCGCCGTGCAAATCAATACCGGCAAAGGCTGCCACCTGGATGCCCGCATGGTGATGAACGCACTCCGGGAGTTACGGCCCACGGAAAACAGCGTGCTGTTCATAGAAAATATTGGCAATCTGGTCTGTCCCGCTCTTTTTGATCTTGGCGAAAGCGATCGGATCGTAATCATGAGTGTAACCGAAGGGGATGACAAACCACTTAAATACCCGGACATGTTTCACTCTTCTAACGTCTGTATCATTAATAAAATTGACTTGCTTCCCTATGTTCCTTTCAATCTGGAAATAGCGGTCGAAAATGCCAAAAAGGTTAATCCAAAACTCAAATTTTTCACACTGAGCTGCACAAGCGGTGAGGGATTACATGATTGGTATTCTTGGTTAAAGACGAAAGTGCCTGCTTTTGAGGCACAAACCCCTTGACAGCGTATGCCCAACTTTTCCATCTTGATTCATGGTCTGGTTCAGGGTGTCGGCTTTCGACCCCTTGTTCGGCAAATGGCCCTTGGGCAAGGGCTTGCTGGTTGGGTTAAAAACATTCCCGAAGGCGTGGAGATACGACTGAGGTGTACACGCGCGGAGGCGGAACATTTTCTGGAAGAATTACTTCTGCATCCTCCGGCAAATGCAATCATCAGAGACAGCCGGCTGACAGAACTCAACTCCGAAAACCATTGTGAATTTCCCGCAAACGAAATCCCGACGGGATTTTCAGAAAACAAAAGCCCGGCGTGTTTCCACAAAAACGAAATCCCGGCAGGATTTCCAGAAAACAAAAGTCCAGCGGATTTTTTAATAGTAGAAACAATTGTAGCGTCATCTGCAAACGAAGACCTGAAAAACAAGAAAGCAGCAACCATACTCGCACCAGATACCAGAATATGTTCGGATTGCCGCCGCGAAATATCTGACAAAGGAAACCGGCGTTATCGCTACCCGTTTACCACCTGCCTGAATTGTGGACCCCGCTCTTCAATCATCCGCGCACTGCCGTATGACCGGCCCAACACAACAATGGCGCATTTGGCAATGTGTCCTTCCTGCGCGAAGGAGTACAGCGAAACCGGGAGCCGCAGGGAACACAGCCAGACCAATTCCTGCCCGGATTGCGCCATCCCCGTTCATTATTATGACCGAAGCTGCCAGGAAGTTTCGCGAAATTGGAAGGAAATCGTTGGGTTACTAACCGAGGCATTGCGCGGTGGAAAGATTGTCGCGGTCAAAGGGATCGGCGGATATCATTTGCTGGCTGATGCAACCCGGGAGCAGACGGTCATATTGCTGCGCGAACGCAAAGGCCGGCCGCAAAAGCCCTTCGCGATACTTTATAACAGTATTGACGACGCCTGCCGCGATGTTGCCATCAGTAAAGAAGAGGAAGTTGCCCTGCTTAGCCCGCTGGCTCCGGTGGTACTTTGCAAATTGAAAACAAGTCCTGCTGGCGAAGCTTGTACGTCGTTGATCGCGCCGGGGTTAGATCGTTTAGGAGTGCTGTTGCCCTACACGCCGTTACTGCATGTTATCAGCGAATCGGTCGGACGCCCGCTAGTAGCCACCAGCGCCAATATCAGCGGTGCACCCATGATTTATCGCGATGACGAGGCCCTGAAAATTTTGCCTAAACTGGCAGATTTTATCCTCACCGTTGACCGGGAAATTACGATGCCGCTTGATGACAGTGTGGTAGTCTTTAATGAGCACGGAGAGCGAATTATCCTACGCCGGGGAAGAGGTTTTGTCTTACAGGAAAACCCACTAACGGGTTCAGAAGATCAGCAGGCGGTTCTTGCGGCAGGCGCTGAACTCAAAGGCAGTTTTCTGATCGCCAACCGCGAACAAACCCTACTCAGCCCTTACCTGGGGAATCAGCAAAGTCTGGATGCCCGGCAGAGTTATGACCATACCCTAAAGCATCTTCAGGGACTGTATAATTTTAAACCTGATATCATGCTTGCCGATGCGCACCCGGATTATAGAATAAGTTATTCCGTTGAAGAATGGGCAAACAAAGGAAATCTTCCCCTTCACCGAATCCAGCATCACCGGGCTCATTTTGCCGCAATACTTGCAGAGCACGGGCAACTTCGCAGTCCATCGCCCGCACTTGGTTTCATCTGGGATGGATCCGGTTATGGGGATGATGGTCACATTTGGGGAGGAGAAGTTCTTCTCAAAACTGAAAACGAATTGCGGCGCATTCACCACCTCGACTATTTTCCGGTGATCGCCGGCGACAAAATGAGCCGTGAACCCCGTCTCGCAGCCCTCTCCCTGCTCCACGCCTTACCACAACACCGCTACCGCTTGCGCCCGTTGTTCACTCCTATCGAATGGGATTTTTACCAAAAAGTACTTCAGGCGAAAATGCCTGTGTACAGTTCGTCCATGGGTCGGTTATTGGATACTGTGGCCTGCCTGCTCGGCATCTGCACGCACAACTCGTATGAGGGCGAAGCTGCTATGAAACTTCAAGCCCTCGCCGGCAAAGCCACTGGTCCGCCGATAGCCAGGTACGGTTTCCCGGTGGAAGGACCGCTGATCCGCTGGCAGCCATTCCTTCAATCGCTGATTCAGGATCTTGAGAAAAATATAGAACCAGAAGTCATTGCGCTGAACACTCTCGCGAGCCTGGCTGCCCTGATCGCTGGAATCGCCCGGATGAATGAAGTGAGTTGTCTTGCCTTCAGCGGCGGCGTCTTTCAAAATTCTCTACTGACCGATCTTTTGATGGATACGTTTAAAGACGTAGATGAACATACCTTGTGTTTTCACCGCAATATTTCGCCCAATGACGAAAACATTGCTTACGGACAATATGCATATTATTGTTTAACAAAGTGCGATGCGGCCATCGCTTTTTCTAAAAAAGAGGATGTGTTATGTGCTTAGCCATACCGGGAAAAATTCTTGAAATCGGTAAAGGATCAACGGAAACTAACCGGCCCGGACAGGTAGCCTTTGGCGGCATCAGCCGGGAGGTCAACCTCTGTTTCCTCCCGGAGGCAAAAGTGGGTGACTATGTGCTTGTGCATGTCGGAGTTGCGATCAGCATGGTGGATGAAGACGAAGCCCGCCAAACCTTGACCTACCTGCGCACAATAGGTGAACTGGATGAATTGACGGCACCGCACTAAGCCCGATGAGCAAATCCTATGAAGCACCTCAGTGAATACCGGAACCCCGACCTCATCGAAAATCTGCTTCGCAGTATCCGGCGTGCCGTAACCCGACCGTGGCAAATCATGGAAGTTTGTGGTGGTCAAACCCACGGTCTGGTGAAACACGGATTACTGGCGTTGCTTCCGCAACAAATCAACATGATCCACGGTCCCGGATGCCCGGTATGTGTTACACCGGCCAGGCTGATTGATCAGGCCGTAGAACTCGCACTGGAAAAAAAGGTTATCCTCTGCAGTTACGGCGATATGCTTCGGGTGCCGGGCAACGTAATGAGCCTCCAAAAAGCCAGGTCGCTGGGTGCTGACGTGCGAATCCTCTACAGCCCTTTGGACGCATTGCACATCGCCAAGGAAAACCCGGAGCGCGAAGTCGTATTTTTTGCCGTGGGTTTTGAAACCACGGCTCCCGCCAACGCACTTTCTGTGATGGAAGCCGAAAGCCGCGGTATCCGGAATTACTCAGTGCTTTCGGCGCAAGTACTTGTTCCCCCGGCCATAAAAGCCATTATGGATGACACCGAATGCCAGGTAGATGCCTTTCTGGCTCCAGGTCATGTCTGCACAATCATGGGACTTGAGGCGTATCATTCCCTCGTTCAGGAATACCGCGTACCCATCGTAGTTACCGGATTTGAACCAGTAGACCTGCTGGAGGGAATCTGGATGGTTGTTCAGCAACTGGAAAAGGGCGAATACCGTCTTGAAAATCAGTACCGGCGAGTGGTGCAGCCCGAAGGCAATGTCACTTCGCGCGTGGTTATGGACAGCGTTTACCAAAGCACCGGAAGAACCTGGAGAGGTCTCGGTTTTATTGGGGAAAGCGGCCTGGGTCTGCGGGAAAAATTTCGGGAATTTGATGCTACCCGGCGTTTTTTACTTACCGAAACCGAAACCCGGGAGGAAACCGTCTGCCTTTCCGGCGATATCATGAAGGGAAAAATAAAGCCCGTCGATTGTCCGCACTTTGGAATTGGCTGCTCTCCGGAACACCCCATGGGTGCTCCCATGGTCAGCAGCGAAGGTGCCTGCGCGGCTTACTACCACTACTCAGCAAAAGTCTGAAGCATGGCCACCCAAAAGCCGTCTCTACCAGCTTGCCCAATGCCCGACCTGAATTTCGATACGATCTCGATGGCCCATGGAAGCGGCGGAAAAATGACGGAGATCCTGCTAAAAAGCGGGGTGTTCTCATTACTGGGCAATGAATGGCTAGACCAGCGCGGCGATGGCGCCGTTTTTTCGTTGCCAGGTCGCATCGCCATGAGCACCGATTCATTCGTGATCTCGCCCATATTTTTTCCCGGGGGAAACATCGGCGACCTTGCGGTCAACGGCACGGTAAATGACCTGGCCATGTGCGGAGCACTGCCGCGTTTTATGTCGCTTTCTTTCATCCTGGAAGAAGGGCTTGACATGAAAGAATTTTGGAATATTCTGTCGTCTATTCGCAATGCCTGCGCCTATGCCAATGTACAGGTCATCACCGGTGATACCAAAGTGGTGGAGCGCGGCAAAGGAGATCGAATTTTCATCAATACCACCGGGCTTGGCCAAGTGCACCCGGCAGCTAAACTCGGAGCATCTTTCATTAAACCCGGCGACCGGATTTTAATCAGTGGCCCCTTCGCCCGTCACGGGATGACCATCATGAGCCTGCGTCAGGGTCTCGAATTTGACAGCAATCTGGAAAGTGATACGCGCCCGCTCCATTTAGTCTGCCATTCCCTGCTGGAGCAATTCTCCGAAAGCATCCACTTCTTTCGCGATCCTACGCGTGGTGGCGTTGCCTCCGTTTTAAACGAAATTGCCACACAGGCAAATTGCGGCGTCCAATTGCAAGAGCGGGAACTGCCTCTGGATGAAGACGCAGCAGGCGCCTGTGAAATGCTTGGACTGGATCCGCTGTATGTGGCCAATGAAGGGATTTTCCTTGCTGTTGTTTCTTCAAAAAAGGCTGAGGCCTGTTTGGAATTGTTGCGTGGATGGGAGCACGGAAAAAAAGCAGCCATCATCGGCGAAATCACTTCGGAACATCCCGGTTCGGTAGTCTTGCAGAGCGCTTTTGGGGGAAGGAGGTTGCTCCCCTTGCTCAGCGTTGAACAATTACCAAGGATTTGTTAGGTGTTGTTGAGCTCATAGGGTTCACAAAGAAATATGGCCGTGTTAGATAAACCAGCGATCCAGCCTGTTGGCCAA
>JANNSM010000414.1:0-7279 GCA_031402635.1 Bacteroidota bacterium
CAATTAAACGAAAAATCCGCCGCATTTCAAATCTTTGCAAAGTGTATCAGTTACACTAAGTTTGTTTAGTATTTCCCCCTTATGAAAAAGATTGCGGTTTTTACCTCCGGCGGGGATGCGCCGGGAATGAATGCGGCCATCCGGGCAGTAGTCCGGGCTTCGGTGTATTACGGGGTCACGCCTGTTGGCATTTTCCAGGGCTATGATGGCATGATCCGGGGTGAGTTTCAGGAGATGAACTCGCGCTCGGTAAGCAATATTATCCAATTGGGTGGCACCATCCTGAAATCCGCCCGTAGTGAAGCTTTCCGAACGGAAGCCGGGATGGAAATGGCCTACAACAACCTTTACCGCCACGGAATTGACGGAATGGTGGCCATCGGTGGAAACGGCACGCTCTCCGGAGCCCACGAGTTTATCAGGAAGTACAAGATTCCGATCGTAGGCATTCCGGCCACCATTGACAATGACCTTGACGGCACCGACTTTACGTTGGGCTACGATACGGCAACCAACGCGGTAGTAACCGCCATTGACGTGATCCGGCATACGGCATCATCGCATAACCGGTTGTTTTTTATAGAAGTTATGGGCCGTCATTCGGGCTTCATCGCCCTGCGAAGTGCCATAGCAGCGGGAGCGGAAGCCATGTTGATTCCCGAGGAAGATATCGGACTTGACAAGCTCATCAGCGTTTTGGAACGAGGCATGCAGAACAATAAATCCTCCAGCCTGGTCATTGTGGCAGAAGCCGGCAAAAGCGGCCGGACTTTTGAAATTGCCGAGGAAGTCAACCGCCGCTTTTCTTATTACGACACGAAAGTGACCATCCTGGGCCACCTGCAACGCGGTGGCGCCCCGACTTGCTTTGACCGTGTTTTGGCCAGCAGGCTGGGTGTGGCGGCGGTGGAAGCACTTCTGGCAGGCCACGGAGATGTGATGGTGGGCAGAACGGCGCGTAAGGTTGAATTGACCCCCTTGAGTAAACTGCTGAAGGTGGAAAAAGAAATAGACAAGGAACTGCTCCGGGTAGCCGAAATCCTGGCCATCTGAAACCCTTCAAAGGTCATGTCCATGCGGTGTGAACCAGGAGGATCAGGCGGGAAGAAGTAATGGGAAGTAAAAAATAGTAAATTCACGACGATGTTACTGATTGCCGATTCCGGATCAACAAAATGCGATTGGGTGCTCGTCAAAGACGGAAAGCCCTTCAAGCGCTTCAGCACCATGGGGTTCAATCCCTATTTCCACAACGAAGCGGTCATCTCGGGGACCTTGCGTCGCAAGCAACCGCTGTATGAGCATCTGGGCGAAATTGATTCTGCATTTTTCTACGGCGCTGGTTGTTCCACCCCGGAACTCCAGCAGGTAGTAGCCCGGGCTCTTTACTCCATTCTCCCCGTTGCGAAAGTTTACGTGGGGCATGACCTGGAAGCAGCGGCCTATTCGACCTATACCGGTGAACCCGGAATTGCCTGTATCCTGGGAACCGGGTCCAATTCGTGCTACTTTGACGGAAAAGTGGTTTCCGAAGTAGTGCCTGCACTGGCTTATATTTTGGGTGACGAGGGATCCGGCGCCTGGTATGGCAAACGACTGCTGGCCGACTTTCTTTACAAGCGTCTGCCGGAATCTATGGCGGAAGGGCTCAAAACGGAATTCCGGCTTGATAAGAATGCCATCATGGACAATGTTTACATGAAGCCGCATGCCAACGTTTACCTGGCGTCGTTCATGCGCTTTATTTCCACGTTTAAGGAGGAAGAGTATGTTGAGCAGTTAATTTTTGAAGGGAATACCACCTTTTTGACTACCCATGTCTGTTGCTATCCCAACTACCGGGATGTGCCGACACACTTTGTAGGCTCGGTGGCCTACTACTTCTCCGACATCCTGCACCAGGCTGCTGCCAAACTGCATGTGCACGTTGGTTCTATTGAGAAAAAGCCGATCAATGGCCTGGTCAATTATCACCTGGAACACCAGAAGGAACTGATTTGAGCCGGCAACCGTGCCCGGGTTCAGCACGCGGGTAACAACTGCCCGAAAGATTATAAAACGCTGCCCGTAACGCCCGCCAAATTCCCGTCCCGGTGTCCAAAAGCCCCGCTCCAAAACCCAGAAATGCCAACCGCACCGCCGGCGGTGTCCTTACCGCCGATGTTCAAGCCGGCGGCGTAAACTTTTTGCTGGACAACGGGCATGCACGCCTGGACGTCTATGGCGACGGTCTGGTCCGGGTCCGGGTGAGTCTGGATGAACCGATTGTTGAACGTCCTTCTTATGCCGTGGTTATTCAACCTGCCCGGGAAGCGCTATTCACGCTAAAGGAGAAAGCGGACGGGTGGCGCTGGCAGAGCGATTCGCTGGTTGTCAGCATTTCAAAAAAAGCATTCCGGTTGAGTTTTGAAAAGCCGGACGGGACCGTACTCAATGCCGACGATCCTGCTTTCGGGAGCAGTTGGCTGGGCCGGGAGTGTACCACGTACAAATCCCTTCAGCCCGAAGAGCGCTTTATGGGTCTCGGTGAAAAGACAGGTAATCTCGACCGCCGCGGAACAGCCTGGATTAACTGGAATACAGATGCCTTTGCGTACGGTGAATACACGGACCCGATGTACACGAGTACTCCGTTCTATCTCGGGGTACACCGCGGGGGTGTTTACGGCATCTTTCTGAACAATACACACCGTTCCAAATTCAATTTTGGCGCTTCCAACAACCGCTTTGCCTACTTCTCTGCAGAAGACGGCGCAATGGATTATTTCTTCTTCGGCGGCCCGGATGTGGCCACCATAATCCACGATTTTGCAACCCTGACCGGGATGATGCCCATGCCGCCAAAATGGGCAATCGGCTTTCAGCAGTGCCGGTACAGTTACTATCCCGATGAAGTGGTAAGGGCAAAAGCACAAGCTTTCCGGCGAAGGGGAATTCCCGCCGACGTACTCTACCTGGATATCCACTACATGGAGCGGTACAAGGTTTTTACCTGGGATGAAAAGCGCTTCCCCGAACCGGAAAAACTTTTGCATGAACTTCAGGAGATGGGATTCAAAGTGGTCATCATCGCTGATCCGGGCATTGCCCGCGAAGCGGAATACCCGCCCTATTCTGAAGGCCTGAGCGGTGATCTTTTCATCCGTTATCCCGACGGTACTCCCTACACCGCCAATGTCTGGCCGGGAGCATGCCATTTCCCGGATTTTACCAAGCCGGAAACCCGCACCTGGTGGGCGAAAAACTGCGCAAAATTTGCCGCTGCCGGTCTTGGCGGAATCTGGAACGATATGAATGAACCGGCCACCTGGGGGCAATCCATGCCGGACCTGATTGAATTTGATTTTGACGGCGAAGGCGCCACCCACAAGGAAGCCAGGAATGTCTATGGTCAACTGATGACCCGGGCAACCCGTGAAGGGATGGAACTGCTTTATCCGAATGAACGACCGTTCATTCTAACACGTTCGGGATTTGCCGGTATTCAGCGCTACGCCGCAGTCTGGACCGGTGATAACGTGGCTTCGGAAGAGCATATGATGCTTGGCTGCCGCATGCTGGCCAACATGGGCCTGAGCGGCATGCCGTTTACAGGCAATGACATCGGGGGATTTGTAGGCGATGCGGACCCGGTTCTTTTTTCGCGCTGGATTTCACTGGGCGCATTTTCAGGTTTTTTCCGATGCCATACCATGATCAATACCCGCGATGCCGAGCCATGGGCTTACGGGGAAAAAGCGGAGGAAATTGCCCGCAATTACATCAACCTGCGCTACCGGATGTTGCCCTATGTTTATTCGGTTTTCCGGGAGGCTGCAATGACCGGAATGCCCGTGGTCCGCTCGCTCGCCATTGAATGGCCACACGAAGCCAGGGTATATCAGCCGGCTTTTCAGAATCAGTTTTTGTTTGGTCCGTCGCTGCTGGTCTGTCCGGCACAAAGCCGCGAAAAAGTTATTCCACTTTTTCTCCCGGAGGGCAACTGGTATTACCTGTACAATGACCAGGTTCACGCCGGAAACCGGGAACACTACCAGGATTGCCCGGTTGACCGTTTACCGGTGTTTGTCCGCGGCGGCTCCATCATCCCCATGCAGAGCCTTGTTCAGCACGCCGGCGAAATGCCCGAGCACATTCTTCGCCTTCAAGTCTATGCCGGCTACGAAAACAGCTCGTTTGTCTGGTACGAGGATGACGGAAAAAGCCTGGATTATCAAAAGGGCGTTTACATCACCCGTGAATTCCAACTGGATTCTGCCAAGCGCAGGCTGACCATTGGTGTTCAACGCGGTTCGTATGTTCATCCGTTTACCCGTATCCGCATCTTTTTACACGGATTCGGCGCCGTGCACCGCTGCGTTGTCAATGGTCAACTGACTCCTTCTTCAACGCTTGATTTCCGATACATCGAACAGATCTCCAATTTTGATCCTTTTGAGTACGTACCCGACCCTCACAAAGAAATTCCCGACCTTCCCGTGGTGGAATTTGATTTGAACAGCGGGGAGATGATTGTGGAGTGGTAGGCAGTGGCAGGATTTGTAAGGCTGGATGATTTTTAGATCCGAAGAAATTGTACGGCTGCGTTTACCTCTTTTGTCGGGTTCACGGGGTTGAAAAAACGGCGTCGTCCATCCGCTTACGAAGCAAAGCTGACATCCAGACAGGTAAATAAATCCAGCATACCAAACAAGCCGGCACCCGCAATCAGGGTCCAGGAAATCCAGTCTTTGAATTCATTCTTCGGGTGAAAAATGAAAATCAAATGAAGTCCGAAATGAATCAGGTAAAAGAAATTTAAACCATCAATCAGCGCCTCCTTTTGTTCTTCAATCAATGCAGAGAACAGAAAGAAATAAAGTGGAATGTGAGCCAGCATAAAGATTCTAAATCCCCACTTTTCGTTCAAAGCGGAAAGACCGGGGAAAATCCTCCACTCCCTGCAGCGAACAGCATCCATTTCATGCATTAAAATGAACGTCAACCCCAGATAAAAAAAAGTATGACATGGCAGATACCACATATTTTAAATTATTTATATTTTTTATCAGATGACTAGCTTTGCTCAAAGTAACTGAAAAAAATAAACGCTACTTTTCAACCCAAACGGAATTCACCTACGATGACGCCATCAACGCCCTCCAATAAAATAGGATTGTGGACTACTACCACTCTGGTGATCGGAAACATGATCGGATCCGGTGTGTTTCTGCTGCCCGCTGCCCTGGCTGCGTTTGGTGGTATTGGGCTGCTGGGTTGGATCGGTTCCTCTTTCGGGGCTATTGTGCTGGCCCTGATGTTCAGCAACCTGAGCAAAATTGTTCCAAATGCGCATGGGGGACCTTATGCTTTTGCGCGCACCGGGTTGGGGGATTTCCCCGGTTTTTTGGTAGCATGGGGCTATTGGATTGCGATTTGGGGAACCAATGCGGCGATCTCCGTAGCGCTGGTAAGTTACCTGACGGTTTTTATTCCGGCGCTGGCCGAGAATTCACTGCTCGCTGTACTCGCAGGTCTTTCCGTAATCTGGCTGCTTACCTGGGTCAATTGCCGGGGTGTGAAAGAAGCGGGCAAAATCCAGTTTTTAACCACTATTCTTAAAGTGACTCCGCTGGTGCTGGTATCCCTGGCCGGTCTTTTCTACATTGATCTGGACAACTTCCACCCCTTTAATATCAGTTCGGAATCTACTTTTTCCGCCATTACCACCACCGCTACACTGACCTTGTTTGCTTTTCTGGGACTGGAGAGCGCAACCATCCCGGCCGGCGATATTCACGAGCCCCAAAAGACGATACCCAGGGCCACCATGATCGGAACCATCGTGACCATGTTCATTTATATTGTGGGATCCGTGGTGGTGATGGGAATGATTCCATCTATTGAATTGAAGGATTCCAATGCGCCTTTTGCAGACGCTGCTGCGATCATCTGGGGAAATTCCGCGCGTTACTGGGTGGCCGCCGGTGCTCTCATTTCTACGTTTGGTGCGCTGAATGGCTGGATTCTGCTACAAGGCCAGATGCCTTATTCAGCATCAAAAGATCGGCTGTTTCCCAAGATTTTTAAAAGAGTAAACAGCAAAGGAGCGCCCGCTTTTGGAATTGCCATTTCCAGTCTGCTCGTCTCGGCGCTGATGATGACCAATTTTACCCGCGGCCTCAACGAAACGTTTACGTTTCTGGTGCTGCTTTCCACCGTCGCTGCCTTGATTCCATTTGCTTTTGCTGCTGCTTCCTACGGCGTACTTCTTCTTCAAAACAAATTATGGAAACGGGATTCGGTCAGCAAAGTTGTTCTGGCTTTACTCGCCTTTTTGTTTACGTTGTGGGCAATCGCAGGCTCCGGAGAAGAAGCCGTTTACTGGGGATTAATAGCTATCCTGGCGGGCATCCCCTTTTATGTTTGGATGAAAAGAGCGGATCAGGAATAGCGGCTCAGGTGGCAACTGCCCTTGTTTGCTGTCGCCGCAGATTTAGCCTTTGACCATATCGGCTTTGCCCGGTGGAATGAGACTCCATAAAAACGCCGATGTGCCGAGTGATGCCGTGGCAATCCAGAAAATAATATCCTTGTTGGCGGCATCGCTGACCAGCCGGCCGATGCCCAGACTGACGGCGAGTTGAGGCAACACAATGGCCAGGTTGAACAGCCCCATGAACAAGCCCATTCGCTCACCCTGGGCTTTGTTGCTCATAATGGCAAATACCAGGCTGATGGTGCTGGCCCAGCCTATGCCCAGAAGCCCCATAACAAAATATATGGAAAGTGGTGTCTTCCCGATCGCCAGCAGTAAAAGGTAGGCGAGCGCCATGCTCGCGATGCAGGTACGGTGAATGGTAATGCGGGAGTAACGGCGGGCAAGCGGCTCGAGCAGCAATGCGGGGAGGAGGGCTCCTACTGCATTCAGAGTAAAGAAACTCCACCCGATCTGAGCGCCGAGTTGTTTTTCATCCGTGTCCGGGAAGTGTTGCCGGAGCCAGGCAAACATGAACACAAACATGGTCTGTATTCCCAACCAGGTAAACGCATGGGCTGCCAGAATTTTCCGGAATGCACCGGTGCCGGCGCCCTCAGAGTCAGGCCGGCGAAAGGTATCATAAAGCAAAAGGGCCGTGATACCGAGCGCAATCCATTCGACCCAGAAACTGCCCGCACCAGAAGCGCTATGAGCGGCTTCTGCCCCCCCGGAGCGCCGGATGATCTCCTGAACAAACTGGTAAATGGCATACAGTAAAAATCCCGCCAGAGGCCTCAGGCTGCTAAACACCTGAGCGGC